>JBBITY010000012.1:1835-13284 GCA_037440565.1 Desulfurellales bacterium | reverse complement strand
GAAATCGACGGCGAGGGCTGCGATGGGGCGAAGCCGGGGCGCGAGCACTGCTCCCGCCCCCAAAATTGCGTGACCGAATGCGTGGCGTCATCCTCGATGGGGTGGAGCGTTGCTCCACGTCGAGGGATTCTTCACGAGCTCTGAGCGCTGACCGACTGGGGTTCCGCTTTGACCCAGGGGGGCCAGGGGGGATTTTGTACGCATGTTCAAGCCGGCCAAACCCCTGCCGCGGCACGATCGGCGGCCGGCAAATGCCACAGACCTTTTATTGAGTTCTCCGTGACCCCGTGCTGAACACTGCGGACTGGGGATGATGCGCCGCTGGGTATCGATGCTGGCGGTGGTGGCCGCACTGATCGCGACGTTCTTCGCGCTGGCCGCAATCGGCGCCGGCCAGGTGGCGCGCCACGCGCGCGTGCTCGGGGTCCTACAACCCGTGGTCGAATCGCTGCGCGCGGCGGGATGGGGGGCGATGCTCTGGATGTTGGATCACGGCAGCGCCGTCGGCACGCTCGTCAGCGTCGCCGCGTGCGGCGTCGCCGTCATGGGATGGCGGCGCGGCGGCCGCCGCGCGGCGCCACTCTGGCTGTTGGCCGCCGCCATCGTTCTTGTCACCTGGGGCCAGGTTCTGCTCATCTGGGACCGGACCGCGGCGGGGACCGCTTCGTACGTCTCGGCACTGCTCTGCGCGTTCGCCCTGGGCATGTGGTGTCCGCTGGCCAGCCTGCCGGGATTTCCGCGGCTGCCGCTGCCCGCGGGAACTGGGGAAAGCCGAGCCGCCGACCCGAGCGCTCCGGCCTGGACACTTCCGTGGCGCTGGGAATGCGCCGTCGTCTTCCTGCTGGGCGTTGCGGCGCTGCTGACGCGCCTCTACGCGCTAGGTGAATTGCCGGCCGGGTTCGACCTCGAAATGACCGGCTTCATGATCTTGAGTCGCACTCCGTACGGGTTCGTCCAGTACTTGCGGACCGGCCTGCTGTCGAACAACAACGGCGTGCTCCATCTCCTGACGCAGATGGGGTTGTATCCGCTGTTCGGCACCACCTTTTACACCGTCCGTCTCGCGGCCGTTTTCTGGGGGGTCGCGGCCGTCCCGCTCTTCTACTGGTTGGTGCGCCGCATGGCCGGCGTGGGGCCCGCCATCCTGGCCGGGCTGTTCTTCGTCGCGGCACCCGAGCAACTGTTCTGGTCGCGCACGGAGAACGCGTTTTTCGCCCCTGCCACGATTCTGGCCCTTGTCACGGCGCACCTCGGCGTGTGGATGACAGAGCGGTTGTCGCCGTGGGCGGTGCTCGCCGCGGCGCTGTGGATGCCGGCGGCGCGCTACTTTTACACACCGTCGATGGTCATGTTCCTGTACCCCCTCGTCCTGGCGGCGCACGCACTGCTCTTCGTGCGCGGGGCGTGGCGCAAGGCGTGGTACGTCGTGCCGGTGCTGGCGGGCGGTTTCGCGCTCTGGCTGTTCAGCCTGACCCTGCTCTATGCGTACTTCGACAACTGGCAGCACTGGCGCTTCGTCGATCCTGCCAACGTATACGGCGGCGCGGTGTGGGAAAAGCAAGGCCAATTCAAAGGCGTCGCGTTGACCGAGCTGATTCGCCTCCAAGCGGTCTCAATCGCCGAAAACCTCCGCCTCGCGATCGAGAACATGACGTACAGCGGCGGCGTGGGGTCGCACTGGTACGACCGCGCTCAACCGGCCAGTCACCCGACCGCCGTGAACATGGGCGTCACGGGGCTGTTCGCGCTCGGGTTCGCATACCTGCTGGGCCAGCTCTCGGACCGGCGCGCCTGTGCGCTGCTGGCGCTGGTGGGCCTCGGCCTGCTGCCAGGGGTGCTCAGCGACGAGCCGGCCCCCCGGCGAATCATCCTCATCTATCCGGCGTTCCACGGCATCGCCGCCATCACCGTGGCCATGATCGTCCGCCTGGTGCGCGACCGCGCTGGTCCGGCGTTGGCGCGGCGCACGGCGAGCCTCCTGTCGATCCCCGTCGCGGTCATCATCGTCACCAGCCTTGCCTCGCACTTTTCACTGCGCATGGCGCCGATCCACTGGAACGCCGCGGTCGAATTCGCGCAACCGCTGTTCGACACGAGCGACATCATCTTCCACCGCCTATCCAACGGCCCGCGGCTGGCGCTGCAGCTCGTCAATCTCGATCGCCTGCTGCAGCTCGGGGCGCCGGCGTTCCAGGCGGTCGACGAAGACGACTGGCTCGACGTCGCGCTACACCCGCGCTGCGAGGCGGCCATGCGCGACTACGATCTGCTGCCCGTGCCGCCGTCGCGCCGCCAGGCGCTGCGCGCCGCCTGCCGCGCGAACCGCATCAGCTTCCTGATCGAAGCCCTACCGCGCAATCGTCCCCAGATCGACTTCCTGCGCGGCGTGTATCCCAGCGCGATCGTGCGCGATACCGCCGGCATCGCCGACACGGAGCGGCTCGTCTCGGTCACCATGGACCGCGCCGCCGTGGCGGCCGTGCACGCGCCCTGGCTGATCACCGGGCCGCGGGCGGATCGCGCCGCCAGCGTCGGAACCTCCGTACTGGAAGGCGTGACGTTGGCGGAACCGCCAGCCGAGCGTGCCCCCCACGCGTCCGGCGAAGAGCTGATTGTGCGCGGGGCGCTGCTGGTCGATCGCGATGGGTGGTATCGGTTCGCCTTGCAGCCGCCGTGCCCGGCCGCGTCGCTGACCATCCCGCCGGAACGGCCGCCGCAACCCGGCCCGGCGCCGATGCTGGCCGGCGTGCATCCGTTCGAGCTGCGGCTTGCGCGCGCTGACGCGTGTCCGCTGCCGCTGCGCGTCCTGCTTCAGTCCGCCCCGGGCGCCCCCCCAACCGTGGTCGCCCCATCCCGCCTGCTGAGCCCCGCCGTCGCCGACGTCCCGGAGGCCCGCGCTTCGACGATCGTCGACTATCCTGGCTATGCAGATGCCCGTACCTTGGCGGCGTTTCCGGCGCGCGCGGTCGATTTCGACATTGACGCCGCGGGCCGGAGCACCGTGCTGGTACAAAAGCAGGGCGCCTGGTACGCAGAGGTATTCGATCGCGCCGGTCGGCACGAGGCCGAGTGGCGGCTCGACGTGGAGCGCGGGGACATTCGGACGATGGTGGTGAGCAATGACGGTACCCTGGTCGTGTTGACCGGACAGACGGTGATCCTCTATGACCGCGCCGGCCAGCGCATCGGGTCGTGGACCTCCCGGTGGGCGACGTGGGAATCCGAGCTGGCCCGCTGGAACGACTTGATCCTGATGAATCTGCGCAACACACACTCCATCGCCGCTTTCTCGCGTGACGGGATCTTGCAGAGCGAGTTCCGGCGGTTCAACGGCGGGCCGGGCGGTTTCACCAATCCAATTTCTCTCACCATCGGCCACGACGGCCAGATGTTGGTCCTACAGGAGGACGGTCAGGCGCTGCTCTTTCAGCTCCCCGCCGATGCGTTCGCGCCGGCGTTTGTTCGTGCCTTTCGTCTCGACCTCGGCCCGCACGGCTGCACGTTCGACGGCCCGGATCGGATCGTGGTCCCGGCTCCCACCGGCGCTCACGCGTACGATCTCTTCGGGCGCCGCATGATGGCCGCGAGCGCGGCGCGCGACCTCTCCGCCAAGGGTCTCGGCGCCTGGCCCCTTTTCCAGTCGGCGGCGGATCGGCTGTATGCACTGGACCCGATGCGCAACCGGCTGGTGAGCATGGCGCGCGCGGGGCAAGGATGAGCCGCTCGTCATGGTAGCAACGGGAGCCTCGTCGCGGCGGGAACCGGAGAGCACGCCGGGGCGCAGACGGCTCTCCGTCGTCGCGCCCGCCTACAACGAGGTGGAAGGGATCGCCCACTTCGTCGACGCGCTGTTCGAGGTGCTGGACCGGATGCCGTACGAGTCGACCGTCCTGCTCGTCGACGACGGCGCCACGGACGGCACGGGAGAGGTGCTGGACCGGTTGCAGGCCGCCCGCCCAGACCGCATCGGCGTCATCCACTTATCGCGCAACTTCGGCCACCAGGCCGCGCTCACCGCGGGCATGGATTACGCCGACGGCGACGCGGTGATCTGCATGGATGCCGACATGCAGCACCCGCCGGCCCTGATCCCGGAATTGGTGGCGTGTTGGGAGCAGGGGTACGACATCGTGCAGGCGGCGCGCCGGCAGACCGCAGAGATCGGCTGGTTCAAGCAGGTGACCGCCAAGGTGTTCTACGCGCTGATCAATTATCTGTCTTCGACGCGCATCGAGCCCAATGCGTCGGACTTCCGGCTGCTGTCGCGTCGGGTCGTCGAGGTGTTTCGCAAGGACCTGCGCGAGCGCGACCGTTTCATTCGCGGCTTGGTTTCTTGGGTGGGGTTCCGCTACTGCTGCATCGAGTTCGACGCACCGCCGCGTTTTGCGGGCCGTTCCAGCTACTCGTTGGCCAAGATGTTCAACCTCGCGCGCGCCGGAATGATCTCGTTTTCGAAGGCCCCGCTGAAGATCGCCTCGTTCCTCGGCCTGATCGTCAGCTCGCTGAGCCTGCTGTACGGCCTGTACGCGATCGTCATGTTCCTGTTCTTTCGCCGCGCCGTCATCCCGGGCTGGGCGTCGACGATCCTGGTCGGCACCTTTCTCGGCGGATGCCAGCTCTTGTTTCTCGGCCTGATCGGCGAGTACATCGCGACGATGTTCGACGAGATCAAAGCGCGGCCGGTCTACGTCATCGCCGCGATGCAGCCCGCCGGGCGCGCGCACCCGCAAGCGGAGGAAGCGCACCCGTCGGGTGGATCCCTCTGATGGGAGGAAGCGTGCGCCGCATCGCAGCCGTCGCGGCGACGGCGCTGGTCTTCGCCGGCGCCTATTGGCTCGATGCGCGCGGCAATGTCGCGTACGGCTACGGCGGTCTCGTGCTCGGCGCGCTCCTCCTCTTGGCGCTGCGTGAGTGTGAGGTCCAGGGGGGCGGCGCTGCGCGCCCGCTGCAGAGCCGCTGGTGGTGGCTGCTCATCGCGCTGCTGCTGTTCGCCGGCGCTGGGCTCATCGGCTGGGCTGCCTGGTCGATCTACGCACCGGTCGCAGACCTGACCGGTCCCGCCCAGATCGGCCTCTGGATCGGCGGCGGCCTGGTCTGCATCGCCGCCTTCCATCTGTGCGATCGCTGGCGGCATCCGGAGCCATTTCCGCTTCTTTTCGAGCGCGCAGATTGGCTGTGGATGCTGGGCCTTTTCGTTGCGGCCGCTGCGGCGCGCATCCTGAACCTCGCTGTCGAGCCACCCGGCCTGGCGCCCGACGAGGTCTGGCCCCTGGCTTACAGCCTGAAGTTGGTGCCCTGGAAGGTACCGAGCGCGTTCGGCATCGATTACTTCTCCAACACCCTGCTCTACCACCTCGTCGTGTCGTTCTTCCTCACTCACTTCGGGTGGATCGGCCTCGACACCGTGCAGACCGCCAAGCTCGCCAACGCTCTTTTCGGCGCCGGCTCCATTGCGCTCTTGTCTGCGGCGGCGCGACTGCTCGCGACGCGGGCCATTGCCGCAACCGCGGGCGTGTTCCTGATCTGGCAGGGCTGGCACTGGATCTTGAGTCGCCTGTACTACGTCTATGCTGGAGATTTGTTCTGGATATCGCTGACCACGGTGTTGCTGGTCGCGGGCCTCAAGTCGGGCCGCTTGTCGCTGATGGCGGCCGCCGGATTTGCCGGAGGCATCGGGGTGTCCTGGCTCAAGACAGCCATTATGGTGGGGCCGTGGATCGCGATCGTGTGCGGCGAGCATTTCCTGACCGCACGCCCTCGGCGCGTGCGCAACCTGTGGAAGCCGGTGGTGTGTCTCGCCGCGCTGGCGCTGTTTCTCCTGCCGCTTGCGGCGCAGTCGGTTCGCGAGCCCGTCACGCTCTGGCGCTTTCGCGACGTGTCGAAGCAGCGCGAGAAGCTGCTTGCCGAGAAGGACCTCACGCCGGCGCAGGGCGATTACAAGGGTTTTCTCGGCGCGTTCACGGTTCTCCAGATCAGCGAAGCGGCGCAAGGTCGCCACGTCGTCCGCCTGGGCCGGCCGGCCCTCGACCTCATCGCCTCCGCACTCGCCACGGTGGGCTTCTTGTGGTGCGCGCTGCACTCCGTGCGCGACCGCGGCGCGCGGCTCTGCGTGCTCGGCTTCCTCGTCTTCTTGTGGCCGGCAGTGAGCTCGTATCCAGCCGACGCCATTCCCGCGGCGTCGCGGCGCATGGCCGGCAGCTCGCTGTTCGTCGCCTGGATGGCCGCGTACGGGGCTGCCGTGGTGACCGGGCGTGTGTTCGCCGCGCGGCAGCGCTTGCCGGCCATGCTGGCGCTCGCGGCCGCTTCGATGGTCTTGAACGTGTATTACATCCGGACTAGCTACAACACGCGTCTGTACCATTGGCACGAAGAGCTGGGCGTCAATCGCGTCTACATCATCCGGGCGCTCCGTCAGGCGGCGGCCCTCGGGCCGGTGTTCTTCCACCCCACGTATTTCACCGAGCTGGCGAAGCACGGAGTCGAGGACTTGCCCAACGTCACGCTGGTGCACACGCCCGCGGACCTGCGCGCCGGCTTGCTGCAGCACGCCGGCGAGCTGTGCAGCGTGCTGCTGCCGACCGATGGCGCCGTCGGTCGGAACGACACGCCGGCGTGGATCGCCGCGCTGGCGGACATCATTCCGCCGTCCCTCTGGGAGTTCGGCCCGCCCGACCCTACCGGCCTGCCGCTGTACCGGTTGGCCCACATCCGTGTCCCGAAAGCCGGCCCACCCAGCCCGTGACTTCGGAGTTCGTGAGAAGATCCCTCGGCGCAGGGGCCATGCCCCACCTCTCAGGAACGACTCAGGAATAGTGCAGACGTATGGCACGCGCGCGGCCATCGCAGACGCAACGCGCGAGGACTCTTCTCAGCGCGGGTTTCGCCCGCAGCCCGAGGTCGAAAGCACGTCCTGAGCGACGTCCAAGGGTCCAAAGTCTGCCCCTACCGCATTTCGGCCCGCAGGGGTTCTTGAGGGTGGAGGCGAGGACCAGTTTCGCGGGAATGACGCGCGCGAAAACCTTCGCGCCGCACGAAGAAATCCGGAACCCGTCACTCAGAGGAAGCGCGCGCTATCGCGCCCCGATCTCGTCGGTAGCGAGGGCGCGGCGGTAAATCTTGAAGTTGCTGATCGTGCCACCGGCGCCCGAGTGGTCGCTGCCGGCGAAATCGGAGCCGATGTGGATGGGCGTGCCGGGCGCGACCCGGAACGTGCCTTCGTAAGTATCCTGGCCGATGAGCCGCCCATCGACGTACAGCGAGATCAACGCCTCGCCCCAGGTCGCCGTGATGCGATGCGGCTCGCCGGCCGACCAGTCGTCGATGTAGGTATTGACGTTGCGCTCCACGCCGGTGTCGTCGATGAAGATGAAGCGCAGGGAGTTGAAGTTCTTGATCACCTGCAATTGGTTCTGCCACACGCCATTCTGCCGGATCTGGACGAGCGAGTGGTTGGTGGGATCGCTGCCGGCCCAGTGGGGCGTGATGTCGAACGCGATGGTGCCCTCCTCGCCGTTGACGTGGCCGTCGGCCGGAAACGTGAGCCGCGACGATTTTCCGAATACGACGCGGTCCTCGTCGATCTCGAGCCCCTCCGCATCCAACGGCTCCGTCGCATCCTCCGCCGCCACGGAACCGTTGAGCGGTACAGAAAAGATCAGATCTGGGTCCTCCTCGGGCTCCCCGGGGTGAGGGTCACCGGTGCTGCGCACCTCCGGCGGCTGGGCCGCGCTCCTGCCACCAATCGCGCCACCGGGCTCCGGCTCAGGCAGATCGAACTCCGTTCGCGGCGGCAACCCGCTCCCAATGCTCGCGGGTGGCAGTGACACCTCGCCGCCGTCTGGAGGAGGAGCGCCGGCGAGCACCTGCTTGCGACCGCTGCTGCCGACGCGGACCGCCGGCGCATGCGCCGCGCCGCCACGGGCAGGGAGACCCAAGCCCGAACTCTCACTCCTCTTCCCCGATGTGCCCTCGCCGCCGCGGCGGCCGCCCTTTGGCGCGGCAAAGGCACCAAAGCTCCTCTGCCCCGGACGGACGGCCTGGACCGTCGAGCGCTCCGCGCTGGGAAGCCCTTCGCCGGCGATGAAGCCGCGGCGCGTGAGCATCGCAATCGCAAACGCCCCGACCGCCACGGCGACGGCGACGCTGACCGACACGGGAACGCGGCTCATGATGCGCTGCCAACCTTTCCCTGCAAGGTCAGTCTCATGAGCCCGCGCTGGCGTGTCAAGGCACTGCCCCGCGCCTATTCGGGTCCCTGACCCCAGCCCTCTCCCGCCAGCAATGCCCTCGGCGCCGCCGCGCTGTGCCGCAGCCCTGTCGCGCCTATGGCTGTGACGGGTACGCCAGAGCCCGCGTTCGCCAGCCGCCGTGAATGGCCTCCACCACCATCGCCGGCGTGATGCGCTCGTGGGCAATCGTGTCCCGGTACGATTTGATCATGAACCATGCGTGTTCGTTGCCACCTTGCGGCCGCACGCGCAATTCGACGGGGCGACCCGCCGCGAGGCGGCTGGCAGGAACTTCGACGAGCACGATCCCGGAATTGCCGGCCACCCCGGCCTTGGACACGAACACCATGCGCACCCCGTCGCCCTCCCAGCTCCGCGAATCGCGTCCCGGACCGCTCTGAAACGCCAGGGCTCGGTGGCCGTCGACGAGCAGCGCGAACTCACCGACCTCGTCCGAGGTCGACGCAGTGAAAACGAACACGGTGGACCGCTGGCGCGGCGGCGCGGCGGTGCGCCACGCCAGCTCGCTCTCCTGACGCATGCCGACTCGCCACGACTCCGCCGCGCCGCGGTAGTCCGGATACGCGATCTCGCGCTGCGGGAACGCGGAGATGGCCTCGAATCCCTCCACGAGCTGGAGCGCTGCATCGGCTGGATGCGTGCGCGGACCCACGCCATCGGCCGGCAGCCGCGGCGCCGTTGCGACCTCGATCAGATCACGCCCTTCGAGGTCGGTGAGGCGCGGGCTCAGATACCAGTAGCCGATATCCTCGCAGCTCTGCACGAGGAGGACATTGTCGCCGGTGCGCAGCTCGACCTCGCGCACCCACGGCGCGTGGCTCATCGTCAGCGGCCAGGGGGTCAGTGAGCGACCGTCGAGCCACGCCCGCAGCGTGTCGCCGTACGAACCCCCGAGCTCGAGCAAAGCCGGGCGGGTCGCGGGCGACGTCACGGTCGTGAGCGCGTACGCGCACACCCGCTCGGGATTGCCCGGCGTGCGCGGATCGCTCGCGGCATATTCGCGGTTCAGATCGAGGTACGCCACATTCGACAGCGGGCGCCAGTCGACCGGACCGAACGCGCCACGCACGTGCGCGTGCGGAACATGGACGGGGTCGATGAAATTCTGGTCGATACCCTTGCCGTCTTCGTTCGGGAAGAGCCCCAGGCCCAGCCAGCCGTTGAGATAGCGCTTGCGTGCCCGCACCTCGGCGACGACGAGGGTCACCTGCCCGCCCGGCGCGATCACCTCGCGTTTGACCGTGTAGTCACTGAACAGGTCGACGTCTGACGGATGGAGCGCGTACAGGATGCGCTGCCCCATCGAGTACGCAAAGAAGTCCTCCGGCTTGAGGATGCGGTAGCCGGGGTCGCGCCGGCGGTTCCACACGCGCGGATCGACGCGGTTGTAGAAGAGCGGAAAGATCTGGGGCTGATTCGCATCCGTTGCCGTCAGCATCAGCACGTCGTAGTTCGCCCGCTCGCTCTCCATGTAGGCGATGGCATCGCGATAGCCGTACTGAAACCCGCCCGGAGTTGGTGCCGAGTACTTCGGATAGTCAACGAAGTAGGCCGTTACATAGCGCGCGACCTCTGGACCGAGGACCGCCGCCGCCCCGCCGACAGCGAGGACCTGCGCTGCCAGGGCCAGGCGCGGCCGGCGCAGCGCCCATCCGAGCCCACGCAGCGCCGCGGCGAAGCCGAGGCCCGTCAGCAGGCAGAAGGCCGGCACGCCGATGATCCCGCGCGACGCGCTCGGAATCTCGTTCATCAAGCTCGGCCCGATCGGGTAGAGCGCCAGCCACCACAATGCCAGCTTGCTGGCGCGGTCCGGCCGCAACAGGGCGGCCCCCGCTCCGAGCAGGAGAAAGGGGATGTAGAAGGGGTGCAGCTCGCCGAAGTCGCGCACCGCGTGGCGCACCAGCGGATCGCCGCGCTCGATGAGAAACGCGGGGGAGAAAAACGCCGCGTAGTTGCGCCCGAAGCGCTCCGCTTGTGGTCGCCACGGCTGGTTCGGATCGAGGAAGGTCGTCTGCCGAAAGTACCGCGTTCCGGTCCCCTGTTGATGCGAAAAAAACCGCGCCGCCGGCGCCAGCGTCGCGGCGACCACCGCCAGCCCCAGCAACGTCTGCCGCCAGTGCCGCCACAGCGACGGCAAATACAGGAGCCCGAACCCGATCAGAAACAGCGGCACGAACAGCGCGGCAATGGCGTAGGCGTAGATGCACAGGCCGAAGAAAAAGAGGGCTGCCGGTAGGGTGCGTCGCCCCTGGGTGAAACGCACCAGCAGCGTGCAGCCGATGACGAACAAGAACGGGAACGAGATGAGCTCGAAGGCGATGCGGCTGAAGTGCAGGTGCCACGGGCAGACGGCGAGGAACAGCGCCGACCACAGCCCGACCCACGAATGGAACAGCGCGCGCCCGAGAAAGAAGATGCCGATGACCGTGCCGATGCCGAACAGGGCCGCGGTAAGGCGTACGCTGAACTCGTCCAGCCCGAGCAGCTTCACCGGCAGCATCGCGGCGTAGATGAACACCGGATTCTTGTAGCTGACGCCGAACGACCACACGTACAGCGGCCAGGGCCGGCCGTTCTCGTCGACGCCGGCCGTGGCGAGGGTGTAGGCGTTGTAGCCCAGCCCGGCCTCGTCGCAGAAGAGACCGGCCGGAACGTCCTTGAGGTCGTAAATGCGCAAGCCAGCCGCGAGCACCACGATGGCGAGCAGCACGGCGCGAACGAAAAGGGTGAGGCTCTCGCGTCGCGTCCTCATAAGCCCTCGTCGCCGGCAGCGTACCGGAAGCGGTGCCGCCCGACCTGGACGTAGCGCAGAACTGGACTCAGCTCCCCGGACTCACTCCACAGCTCGCAGCGCACTTGCACGTAGCGCTCCGCCGGGATCCAGCGAGGCACGTCGCCTTCTTCCACCTCCACCCACGCGGCCTCATCGAGATGGGGAGTCGCCCCGGTGCGGTAGCGAACCGTGACGCCCATGCCGACCGCGGGCACGCGTATGCGCTGTACCGTCACCCACGGCGCCTCCTTGTCGGGCGTCACCACGAGCCGCACTGAGCTGAGCACCTGCGGACGAAAGCGAAACACGCGCGCGCCCGCCTCGCCGGCAAACCAGTCCCCCGCGATCGAGCGGAAGACCTCGCGCTCGACCTCTGCTCCATCGCGATACCCGCCCAGAATCTCGAAGCGCGAGATGTCACCTTCGG
>JBBITY010000012.1:0-1825 GCA_037440565.1 Desulfurellales bacterium | reverse complement strand
CGCCGGTCTGTGCACCGCTCTCCAACAGCAGCTCGACTCGATCCACCAGAGCGGGAAAGCCGAGGTCGATGGTTACACTCTCCGGGCCGGTGCTGGGCCAGTTGGTCCAGCCCGCAACGACGGTTGGGGTGCCGAGTACAGCGCGCACGTCGTGGGGCGGCTGGGTGTACGAAGCGCGTGCCTGTGGAAATCCGAGGCCGGTTTGATTCTGCGCCAAGTCCGAGCGCGGATTCCAGTCGATTGGAATCTTTCCGTCGTCGCTCGATACCTCCAGCACGGGAGATGTCCACGCGCCTTGCCGTGGCTGGGGCAGCTTTGCGATCGGAGGCGTGCTCGGCGGCAAGATCAGCCCACCGCGCACCCCTTCTTCTGTGATGCCCGATAACGCACCGTCCCTGAACGAAAGCGACTGAGTGCGCGCCCAAATCTCGGTTCGATAGTCGCGCCACTTCACGGCCGCCAGGCTGTACTGCTCGAGCAGCAAGGGCGTGAAATGGCGGAACCCCGAATCGCCCACGACCACGATGTAGGCAGGTCGGTTGCGCCGCAGCTCCGCCACTTGTTCATCTCGGCGCGCCCCGAGCACGACGTTGGCTGCTATGTAGCGGCTCGCCGGCATGCGCTCGGCAACCCAGTAGGCAGCGACCGCCGTGCCGGTATCGAAAACGAAGATGCGGTCATTTGGTTCCGTTCGGTCGCGCAAGTACTGCCCGATCTCTGCCTCGAACGGCCCGCCGGGATGACGCGGCCATGCCGGCGGCCCCGCTTGCAGGGTGGCCCACGCCCGCGCAACGGTGGAGTGGCGGTCGAGTACGACCTGCTTTGCACCCGGCCAGGCGAGGACCACCGCGACAGTGCACAGCGCCAGGCGAAGGACGCCTGCTGCCCACCCTTCGCCCGGCCGGAATTGCAGCAGCGCGGCCATTCCCGTCGCACCGACGAGGACCGCCGACGGAAACATCTGGATAAAGTAGTGCGCGTAGTAGAATCGCTGGGCCCCGATCATCAGCAGGTCTGCCACCAGCCACGACAGGACCGCCATGCGGAACCGCGTCGGGTGTCCGAGACACACCACCGCTCCGATCGCCGGCGGAAACAGGAGGAGCGGATGCGGGCTCAACTGCTGATAGGTCTTGAGGGCGAGCTCCTGCAGCCGCGGCCAGAGCACCGACTGGGACATGCTCGCGAGCTGATGGTGAACCAGCGGGTGCCAGAGCTGGCTGTCGAGCAAGTCGGCCAGCGCACCGCGGCCCCAGAAGTACGCCACGACCATCGCAACCGGTAGCAGTCCCGCAGCGGCAAACAGCGCCAGCGCGCGGGCCGGATTGCGGCGGCTGAGAAAGATCACGCAGGGCACCCCGCACGCGGCGCCAGGCGTCTTGAAGAGGACGGCGAGGGCCGCCGCGACACCGCCGAGTGCGACCGCCCAGAAGCCGCCGCACTGCCCGTAACGCGCCGCAGCCGCGACCGCGATGATGCTCCAGATCGCCTCGTACTCCTCGGTGTAGAAGCCCGCGACATTGAAGAGCGGGTAGTGCGCGTAGTACAGCCACACCACGGTGGCGGCCAATGCGAGCGGCCACTGCACCTCCCGCGCCGCCAAGCGGTACAAAGCCACGGCGCCACCGAGATACAGCGCGCAGTCGGCAAAGCGCAGGCTCCAGACCTCGACCGGCAGAATCGAGAAGACCGCGGTTTGATATAGGTAGATTCCGGGCGGTTTGTTGTCCCAGAGATCGCGGTACAGCAGCAGTCCCCGTTGCAACAGCTTGCCGATGGCGAGGAACACCGCGCTGTCCCAGCGGGTCACGCCGTCGAATTCGTA
>JBBITY010000011.1:20037-20621 GCA_037440565.1 Desulfurellales bacterium | reverse complement strand
CTTGTTTTGCGGCGGCAGGGGCAGTAACAGACGCCGAATGCGGGGCTTTCCGGATAAGGGGTGCGGCGAGGTTTGCGCTTCAACGTCTCCGCTCTGTGGGCTCGGTGCCTCTGTGGTTCCCTTTCTGGTTCTTCTGCTTGGAGAAATGGTCGCGATCGCTCCCGCCGCCGCGTTTGAGCGCACGGAAGAGCGCGCACCGTGCGCGGAGGTCAACCCGCTGCGCAATCCGTACTTCGGCGACACGCACGTGCACACCGGCTTCTCCTTCGACGCGAGCGCGCTCGGCGTGCGCACCACGCCGCGCGACGCCTATCGCTTCGCGCGGGGCGAACCGATCGGCCTTCGCCCGTACGACGACCAGGGCAACGGGCGGCGGACGGCTCGACTGCGCCGCCCGTTGGATTTCGCCGTCGTGACGGATCACGCCGAGTTGCTGGGCGAGACGCACATCTGCCGGACGCCCGGTGCGCCGGGCTACGAGGCCCTGATCTGCCGCGTGTACCGGCGCTGGCCGCTGCTCGCGTACATCGTGATCAACAGCCGCATGCTCAACGTCGCCGACCCGGTTCGCTACCACCTCTGCG
>JBBITY010000011.1:0-20007 GCA_037440565.1 Desulfurellales bacterium | reverse complement strand
GTCGGGAGGCGGCGTCGATCCCGTGGGGAAAGATCCAGGAGGCCGCGGAGGAGTTCTACGATCGCACGCCGAGCTGCAGGTTCACGACCTTCGTCGGCTACGAGTGGAGCGGCAATCCGGATTCCAACATGATTCACCGCAACGTGATCTTCCGGAACGCGGTCGTCCCGGCGTACCCCACCAGCTACGTCGACGACCCTCGCCCGGAGGGGCTCTGGGCGAAGCTGCACAGCGACTGCCTCGATCGGCGCAACGGGTGCGACGTGCTCACCATACCCCACAACTCCAACCTGAGCGGCGGCTGGCTGTTTCAGACCGAGACCGCGGACGGACGGCCGATCACGCGCGACGACGCGCTCCAGCGCGCGGCACTCGAGCCGCTGGTGGAGGTCATGCAGCACAAGGGCGACTCCGAATGCCGCCTCCACGGCGCGTCGGAGGACGAGCTGTGTGGCTTCGAGAAGCTGCCGTTCGCGAAGATGGATCAGCAGAATTTTCCGTACCAGTGGTCGCCGCCGCCGCCCATGAGCTTCGTGCGGGAGGCGTTGGCCGAGGGTCTCGTGCAGGAAGCGAAGCTCGGAGCCAATCCGTTCAAGTACGGCATCATCGCTTCCACCGACACCCATGAGGGCACCCCCGGCTTCGCCGACGAGGACCAGTTCATGGGCCACGCCGCCGGTGGCGACACCTCCCGCCTCGAAATCCCCGCCGTACCCGACGCGCTGGAGTTCAACCCCGGCGGCCTCGCCGTTCTCTGGGCGGAGGAGAACTCGCGCGACGCGCTGTTCGAGGCGATGCGGCGGCGCGAGGCGTACGGCACCAGCGGCCCGCGCATGATCGTGCGTTTCTTCGGCGGCTGGAACTATCCCGCCGACCTGTGTCGGCGCCGCGACTTCGTGGAGCAGGGATACCGCGGCGGCGTTCCGATGGGAGGCGATCTGCCGGCGCGCTCGTCCGACGCAGCGCCCGCCTTCGCCGTCTGGGCCCTGAAGGATCCCGGGCCGCCGGACCGCCCCGGCACGCCGCTGCAGCGCGTCCAGATCGTCAAGATTTGGCTCGATGGCGGCCAGGCGCGCGAGAAGGTGTACGACGTCGCCGGCGATCCGAACAACGGTGCGAGCGTCGATCTGCGCACGTGTGCGCCGCGCGGCAACGGGTTCGATAGCCTGTGCACCGTGTGGCGCGATCCGGAGTTCGATGCGGCGCAGCGGGCGCTGTATTACGCGCGGGTCGTCGAGAATCCGAGCTGCCGCTGGTCCACGTATGTGTGCAACGCCCACGGCGTCGACTGCTCGCAGCCCGAGCGCATCCCGCGAGAGCTGGCTCCGTGTTGCGAGCGCTCGTACCCGCCCGCGATTCAGGAACGAGCGTGGACCTCGCCGATCTGGTACACGCCGGCTGCGGGCTGAGGGTACGAGGGGACAGGGCTCAGGAGGTCAGGGGGTTGAGGGTTCCGGCCGCAAGTGGGCTTGGTGGCGCGGGCCGCCGTGCCTGTGGGGACGCTGAGGTTGTGAAGAAATCCCAGCGGGGATCGGTCACGACGCCAGGAGAGGGGCCGGAGCAGCGCTCCCGCCCTCAAGAGCCGGGCGTCGATGTGCCGGCAGCATTCTTGATGGGGGGAGCATGGTTCCACCCCGGGGTATCTCTTCAGCAGGTCGTAGGGCCCGCTGCCCGGACCGGGCGGCACGCCCGGCGGGTCACGGCGCGCGCGACTATGCAGTTTCTTCTGATCGGTGCGGCGCTCTTCGTCTTGGATCGCCGGGTAATCGAGCCGAAGCGAACCGCGCGCCCGGCAATCGCGATCTCCTTTGCGCAGGTGGCCGAATTGCGGCGCGACGCTCTCGCAGAAACGGGCCGGCTTCCCGACCGGCACGAGCTGACGGCGCGCATCGACGCCGCCGTCGCGGACGAGATCCTCTACCGCGAGGCACGGCGACTCGGGCTCGCTGAGGAGGATCCGGTGGTGCGCCGCCGGTTGGCGCAGAACATGCGCTTTGTTCGCGGCCACGCCGCCTCAGGCGACGCGGCGCTGTATCGAGAGGCCGTGTCGCTCGGGATGGATGAGAGCGATCCCCTGGTGCGCCGGCGTTTGATCCAGCGCATGCGCTTGGCAATCGATGATGCCTCGCGCCGCGACGAACCGACGGATGAGGAGCTGCAAGCCTTCCTTTTCGAACACCCGAACCGCTTCGCCGAGCCCGAGCGCGTGCGAATCTCACATGTGTTTTTCGATCGAGCCCGGCGAGGCGAGGCGGCTGACGCCGACGCCTCCCGCCTGCTCGCCACCTTCAAGCGCAATCCGACCGAACCAAAGCAGGCTGCAGAGCTGGGAGACCCCTTTCTGGTCCCGGCGCATCTGCCGCTCCAGTCGGAGCGCGCCCTCGCCAAGCTCTTCGGCGCCGAGTTTGCCCGTGCCGTGGTGATGCTTCCCGCGACGACGTGGTCGGGACCGCTCCGATCGAGTTGCGGCACGCACCTCGTCTGGGTCCACGAAAAGGTCGCCGGCGGCACGCCGCCGCTCGACGCCGTGCGGAAGGAAGTGCGACACGCGCTCCTCGCCGAGCGCGCGGAGCGCGCGGTAGCGGATGTGATCGCCCGTCTGCGGCGCCGATACGACGTGCAGGTTTGCGGCGGGACTTCGCACGCCGGTTTGTGCTTTAGTTGGCGCCGCACGGAGGTGTGCACATGATAGGCATACGTTCGTCGGTGGCTGTCTGCGCGGCCAGCCTGCTCGCCCTGCTTTGTGCGGGTTGTGGGGACGATGATGACCGCGGCGCTCCGGCCGCCACCCCGACGCGGACGGCCACACAAGCGCCGGCCGATACGGCCAGTCCCACGCCGACGGGAACGCCCACCCATTCGCCCGAACCGACCGACACGCCGTCGCTGACGGCCACGGTGACGCCGACCGAGACGCCCCGCGCGACACCGACCGACGCGGTGCAGGCAGCGACCGGGCACTGCATCGACTGCCACCAGGGCATCGAGCAGGCTCACCCCAAACGCCCGCTTGGCTGCACCCAGTGCCACACGGGCGACCCGAACGCGACGGCGAAGGCCGAGGCACACGTACGCCCGCAGGCGCCGCTGCCGCAAGACGCCACCATCCTGCCGGCGGACTACTTCGACCGCGACTATCTCCAGTTCCTCAACCCCAGCAACCTGCGCGTCGTGCGGTCCACGTGCGGGCAGAACGACTGTCACGCCCCATACGTCGACGGACTCCTGAAGTCGCTCATGGCCACCACGGCTGGCCACCTGACCGGCGGCGGTTACCAGAACGGCATCCTGCCCGACCAGACGGCCCAGTGGGCGAACCTGCCGATCAGCGACGACGACGGGGACGTCCCAACCGAGCGCGGCGCCTTGCGCTCGCTCAGCCAAATCCCAAATGAAGAGGCTTTTCTCTCGCTGCCGCTCACGTCGTTCCAGCGAAACTACGCCGACGTGCCGCGCAAGGTCTGCACGCGCTGCCACCTGTGGTCGCGCGGCGCGGCGATTCGCGGGGTGGCGGGACAGGAGGGGAACTATCGGTCCGAAGGCTGCGCCGCGTGCCACATGCCGTACACGAACGCGGCGTTGAGCGAGTCGGGGGATCCCACCGTCAGCAAGACCGAGGTCGGCCACCCGCGCATCCACCAGATCACGCGCCAGATTCCCACCGATCAGTGCACGCACTGCCACATCCGCGGCGCGCGCATCGGGCTGAGCTTTCGCGGCCTGGCGCAGGCGCCGCCGGGAACCCCGCCGGAGGATCCCCGCCTCGAACGCATTCACGGCAGCCTCTACCTCAAGAATCCCGACGTGAACCCGCCCGACATCCACTACGAGCGCGGCCTGCACTGCATCGACTGCCACGTGCGCCGGGAGATCATGGGCGACGGGAACATTTACGGGCACATGGACCAGGCAACGGAGATCGAGTGCGACAACTGCCATGGCACACCGACCGCATACGGCTCGATGGTCAGCTCGCGCGGCACGCCGCTCCCCAACCTGCGCTGGGAAGGCGGGCAAATGATCCTCACCTCGAAGGTCACCGGCGCGGAGCACGTCGTCAAACAGGCGAAAGACTTCACCGATCCCTCGCACCCGGCGTACAACCCGCTCGCCGCCTCGGCAATGAACGCCAACCACCTCAAGGAGCAGGGCGGCCTCGAATGCTACACGTGCCACTCCGCGTGGCAGAACAACTGTTACGGCTGCCACTTCAACCGCGACCTGACGCAGACCGCGCTCGACATGATCGCCGGGGCGCACACGCCCGGCAAGCCGGTTCTCGACGACAAGTACTTCGTCAACTTCAAGAACTTCCACATGGGGTACAACGCGGAGGGGAAGATCGCGCCGTACGTCACCGGCTGCCAGGTGCTGGCCACGGTAAAGGACGCAAATGGGCAGGAAGTGCTGCATCAGGAGCTGCCGATCACGGCGGCGGGCCGGTCGGGCCTCGCACTCAATCCCGTCCAGCCGCACACTACCCGTCGCGCGGCGCGCTCCTGCGTCGAGTGTCATCGCAACCCGTCCGCCCTCGGCCTCGGCACCGACGGGTTCTATCTGTCGCGCACCCTGCTGTTCGCGCTCACGCCCGCGCCGCAGGGCTCGCTGGCGGTCATCGATCGCAGGAATGTCACCGACCCGGCGGTGGTCGGCACGCTGGCGTTGCCCGACCCGCGTGGGCTTGCGGTGGTCACGGATCAGATCGACGGGACGGCAAAGGTCGCCTATGTGGCGGACGGCACGCTGGGACTTGTCGCGGTGGACCTCGCGCCGAGAGATCCGCACGTCGCCTCGACAACACCGGTCGTGGATGCGCGCGACGTGGCCGTGGCCGGCAAGACGCTTTTCGTGGCCGCCGGGCGCAACGGTGTGCGGATTTACGACCTGTCCGATCCGTTGCAGCCTCAACTGCGCGGGTCGCTGGACACGGCAGAGGCGCGCGCCCTGGCCGTGCACGGCTTCTCCGTCCTGGTGGCCGACGGTCCCGCGGGCCTCGCCGTGATCGACGCCAAGGATCCGACTACGCCGGTCGTCGCCGCGACCCTCGATCTGAACGGCAGCGCTCCGGAACCGAACGACGCCAGCGACGTGATCACCTACCCGGACTACTCGACCCCGGTCTCGGGCGGCTTCAGGCCGTTCAACATGATCGCGTACGTCGCCGACGGCGCCGCGGGTGTGCGGATCGTCAGCCTCAACAACCCGGCCGTCCCGCTCGTAGCCGCAACCGTCCCGACCGCTGACGCCCGCGCCGTATGGGCGAAGTCGCATTTCGATCCCGGTTCCGCGGCGACGCCATCGCTGGAGCGCGAGTATCTCTATGTCGCCGACGGTCCGGGCGGCCTGGTAATTGTGAACGTGTCCAATCCGCGCTCGCCCACCGTGGTCGCGACCTTCACCGGCGCTGGTGCGGTATATGACCTCCTGGTCGCCAACGCCTTCGAGCCGCCGAAGAACAAGGCGTATGTCTACGCCGGGCTTGGGAGCGGAGGCACGGCGATCATCGATGTGTCCGACGTCAATGCGCCCGCGGTGCGGAGCACGCTGCCCATCGGGGTCACCAGGGGCCTTGCCATCGAGCGCATCCAGCTCGACCGGATGGTGGACGAGGACGGGCAACAGATCAAGGACGTGTCGCACCACGGTGCGCGGCCGTTCCGGCGCGACGAGATGGAACGCATCCTCGGCGCGGAGTTCTAGTCGCGCGCCTCCGGGTCAAGGACCGGCAGCGGCGCCTCGCGCCCGAGTGCGACCAGCTCTTCGGCGGCTACGGCTGCACGGAGCAGTACCTGGTCACCCGCGCAAGCGGCGGGACCAGCGGCTTCGCCATCGGTGCCGGCGCCAGCGAGATCATGCGCGAGATCATCGCCCGCCGCCGGATCGGAAAGCGACCCGACCGGGTCTCACCCTCGAAGGAGACAGGGGAGAGGAGACCTTCCAAAGTCTCTGAGAGCTTATGAAGAAGTCCCAGCGCAGACAGGACGGGTGGGAGAATGCTGCCGCCCCGAGAATGGAGTGGCGTTGTGCCGGCCCACTCTCGAGGGGTGGAGCAGTGCTCCCCCGGGGGATTTTTTCCCGAACTCCCAGTCGCGAACGGAACCCAACGCCCAGCTTTACCGTCGCTGCGGAACATGCTGGGGTATAAGTGCTGCTCCGGCAGCTCCGCATCGCCCATGACACCACCCCGAGCCACAAGCCAACACGCCGACGTGCACGCCGTCAAGCTAGAAACCACGGCCACTGGCAGCCCGCCACGGCCGCGCCGACGGTTTCACCGCATCGCGCTGGTCGGGAATCCCAACGTCGGCAAGAGCGTCATCTTCGGCGCACTGACCGGCACCTATGCCACGGTCAGCAACTACCCGGGGACCACGGTAGAGGTGGCGCGCGCCGCCGCGCGCTTCGAACCGGGCATCGAGGTGGTCGATACGCCCGGGGTCAACACGCTCACGCCGAACTCGGAAGACGAGCGGGTGACGCGCGACATCTTGCTCGCCGGTGTGGACAGTGTTGTGCAGATCGCCGACGCGAAGAACCTGCCGCGAGCGCTGGTCGTGTCGATCCAGCTCGCAGAAGCCGGCCTGCCGTTCGTGCTGGCACTGAACATGATGGACGAGGCGGCGGATCGCGGGATCAGCATCGATGCCGCGAAGCTATCCGCCGAGTTGGCGGTTCCGGTGGTGCCGACCATCGCGGTCAGCGGCCACGGGATGGCGGCGTTGGGCGAGGCAGTGCGCGCCCCGTCCGTGAGTCATATTCGCGCGCGGTATCCCGCGGCGGTCGAGCGCGGGCTCTTGCAGATCGAACGGCTTCTCTCCGGGTTTGCGGTGGCACCGCGTTGGCTGGCGTTGATGTGTCTGGCGGGAGACGAGACGCTGCGGCCGTGGCTGGTCGAACACCTCTCTCCGGCGGCGCTCTCGACCATTGAGGATGTGCGTCGCGATGTCCAGTCGCAGTTGCCGGCGGAAGTCGGCTACCAACTGAGTCGCGCGCGCATGCGTACAGCGGAACAACTCTCGCAGGCGGTGACCCGCACCGTCCAGGGTGAGGCCCGCGGGACCGCGCCGGCCGAGCGCCGGTGGGCGGCCGTCGGGGCGGCGGCGGTGCTGGGATGTCTCGCTCTGCTGGCCGGCGACCTGGGTCTCGTGTCGTCTCTTGCGGTGCTACCGATGCGCCTGGTCGGATGGCTCGGCATTGGCGCGGCGGCAGTTGCCGCGTACCGGTCACCGGCCATGCGCCTCGCTCTGGGGCGATGGGCGAGTCAGGGGAGTTCCGGCCTCGCCGTCCTGTTCGTTGTCCTGTACATGATCTATCGGTTCGTCGGCGTCTTTGCGGCCGGCACCGCCGTGGATTTTTTCGAGGACACGGTCTTTGCGCGGCACCTCAACCCGCTCGCCACCGGCGCCATCGACCGCGTCGCCGAGCGGATCGCGCCGGCGGCGGGACTCGGTGCCGACGCGGTGCGCGCGGTGCGCGATCTGCTGGTCGGACCGTACGGGTTGATCACGGTCGCGCTGACATATGCCTTCGCCATCATTTTTCCGATCGTCACGGCGTTCTTCCTGGCGTTCTCCATCCTGGAGGACTCGGGGTATCTGCCGCGTTTGGCCATCGTCGTGAATCGGGTCTTCCGCGGCATGGGCCTCAACGGCAAGGCCGTGTTGCCGATGGTCCTCGGCCTCGGTTGCGACACCATGGCCACGCTGACGGCGCGTATCATGGAGACACGCAAGGAACGGATCCTGGTCACGCTGCTGCTGGCGCTGGGCGTGCCGTGCTCGGCGCAGCTCGGCGTGATCCTCGGCTTGTTTGGCGCCTTGCCGATGTGGGCGCCGCTGGTTTGGGGCGGCGTGGTTTTGGGCGTACTGTTCGCCGTCGGCTTCTTGGCCGCGCGCGTGGTGCCCGGAGATCGCTCCGATCTGATCCTCGAGGTCCCGCCCATTCGGCGGCCGCAATTGGGGAACATTGTCGTCAAGACCGTCGGGCGACTCGAATGGTATCTGAAGGAGGCCGTGCCGATTTTCGTCCTCGGGACGCTGGTCCTGTTCGCGCTCGATGGCGCGGGCGTCCTCGGTCATATCGTGCGCGCCGGCGAGCCCGCGGTCGTCGGTTTGCTGAATCTGCCGGCGAAGGCCGCCGAGGCCTTCCTGGTGGGCTTTTTCCGGCGCGACTACGGATCGGCGGGCATCTTCGCGCTGTTTCAACAGGGACTGCTGACGCCGGTGCAGACCGTGGTAGCGCTCGTGACGATCACCTTGTTCGTCCCGTGCGTGGCGAACTTCTTCGTGATCGTGAAGGAACGCGGTCTGCGAACGGCAGTGGCCATGACGGCGTTCATCTTCCCGTTCGCCTTTGCCGTCGGCGGCGCTGTGAACTTCGCGCTGCGCGCCGCGGGATTACGATGAAATCCACACGGCTGAGCGTGATCTGATAGAGGCCCCTGGTGCAAGGACGCCAAGCCATCCAAGTTGCGGAAGCAAGAGAAGAGGAGCCCGCAGGTGTCGGAGATGACACAGATGAGGACGGGACTCATGACGAAACGCGGTAACCGAAATGTGCGACCATATGCATTGCAAAGGGTCTGCTTCTTGCGGGCGCCAGCCCGCGATGTGTCATCTGCGGGTGCATCTCCCGCGGCCCGGCTCTTCGATTTTTCTTGCAAAGCTCGATCGCAATGAGTCCCAGCGAGAATCCGATCACGTGCCCCCTGTGCGGAGGGCGGTACACCGAAGCCGAGGGCACCGCGTGCCACGTGGCATGCCCGCTCGCCAACTGCCGGCTGCTGCGGTGCCCGAGCTGCGGCTATGAAACGCCGCCGCCGACACGATTGACGCGGTGGCTGTCTCGATGGATGAGTGCGCGGTCGCACCGATGACCGTCGATCAGCACCTCGAGGAAGTCCTCGAACGGCTCTGGACCTTGCGCGAGCAAGGCGCGGCGGCGCGGCCGGACCTGGCCGGCGAGGCGTTCGACTTCGACGTGCAGGCGGCGCTGGCCGAGGCCGCGCGCCGCGGCTGGGTGGTCCTCGGTCCCGCTCGCGTCGAGCTCACCGCCGCGGGGGAACAACGCGCCGCGGGGGTCATTCGCCGGCATCGCCTTGCCGAGCGGTTGCTGCTCGACGTGATCCAACTTGACAACGCGGCCATGGAAGCTGGCGCGTGCGAACTGGAGCACTCCCACATTCTGTCGGAGGAGGCGACCGACCGGGTGTGTGCGTTCCTCGGCCACCCGCCGACGTGCCCGCACGAGCGGCCGATTCCGCGCGGCCGCTGCTGCGAGCGCCTGACGACCGAGGTGCGCCCGCTGGTCACCCCGCTCAGCGAGGTCGGCATCGGCGCGGACTGCCGGATCGTGTTCATCGCCTCGCGTTCACACCGGCGCCTCGACCGCCTGTGCGCCCTCGGCGTCGTCCCCGGGGCCCAGATGCGCGTGCATCAACGACTCCCGGCCTTCGTCGTCCAGGTCGGGGGCACAGACATCGCTCTCGAACGCGAAATCGCCGCCGACATTTTCGTCGTGCCGGCGTGAAGTTCGAGTGGCGGGGACGACAGGGCGCGGAGCGCCGGAGGATGTTTCAACCGCTCCGTTCCTTGTCGTCTGCCGCAGGGCGAATCTCGTATTCGCCCAGTTCCCGGTGATTCCTCGCTTCACACAGGCGATCACAAGGATCGCCCCTACGGTCTTCCAAACAACCTCCGCCAGCCCCGCAGGATATCGCCGCCGGGCCGCAACAACTCCTTCGCCTGCTGGAAGGACGCGGAGCTTGGGCATAGACTGGCGGGGCCAATGGTCCGGCTGGATCGCGATACGATCGCTGACGCGTTGGAAAGGTTGAACCGTCGCCTTGCCGCGCGCGGCGAACGCGCCGAGTTGTTCCTCGTCGGCGGTGCGGTGATGTGCCTGGTGCACAAGGCGCGCCCGGCGACCAAAGACGTCGATGCGTGGTTCAGCAATGCCCAGGTGGTCCGCGGAGGACACCGCGGATATCCGGTTTCTCGCGGACCTTCTCGGATTGCGTTCGAGCCAGGACGTTCTGCGGATCGTTCTGGAGTATTTTCCCGCCGAGCGGCTTCCCGTGCGCGTGCGTTTGCTGCTGGAGGAGACGTTTGATGACCGTGCGTGATCTCCTGGCGACGCCGGCTCCCGGTGAGGTGGATTTTCAGCGGCTCGTGAACGCGCTTGTCGACGAGTTCCGCAGTGCCACGCCCGTCCAGCGTGAGGCGATGATCGGCGAGGGCCCGCAACAGCCGGGCAAGCGCGAAGGTCTCGCCGCGGCGGTGGTCAGCGCCCTCTGCCGAGAGGTGGGAATGGAGGCCCCGGCGTGGGTGCGCGAGATCTACAGCCCAGAGCCGTACTTCGCCTTCCCCGCACGCGGGTTCGCCCTGCGCCTGCGACTCATGCTGAAGTCGCCGCCGCCGTTTCGCGCCCGCAACGTCTTCGTGCCGGAGAACTACCTCTCGCGCGCGTAGAGTTTGTGAAAGATTCCCCCGAGCACCGGGGGAAGGGGCGGGAGCAGTGCTCCCGCCCTCAAGACTGGAGCTACCGCGTGCCGGCACCATCTTGAGGGGCGGAGCGTTGCTCCGCCCCAAGCCATTTTTTCACAAGCCCGTGGGATTCGGCTCTTGCGGCAGTGCCTCCGTGCGAAGTCGCTGGTGCCGTACAGGACGCCAGCCCCGCCGACCACCCGCTTATGCGCACACCCGCACACGCGCGAACTGACATCCGTCACCTAATTGGGTGACCGGTTTTGTTGGCCGCAGCGCTCGTAGATTGCAGGCTGGCCATGGACACGAACGATGCCGTGACGATGGCCGCCGCAATCCGCCCCTTGACCCGCCGGGCCTTTCTCAAAGCCACGGGCGCTACGGCGCTGACGCTTTCACTCGGACAACTGCAGCGGGTCGTGCCGCGTCAGGCGCGCGCCCAGACCGGCGCGTCCAGTGAAGCCAGCTATCGAAGTTGGGAGGATATTTACCGCCAGCAGTGGCGCTGGGACCGGGTGGTGAAAGGCACTCACCTCGACGTCAACTGCGTCGCCGCGTGCGCCTGGGACGTGTACGTCAAGGACGGCATGGTCTGGCGCGAGGAGCAGGCCGCGATCTACGCGCAGACCAACGCGAGCTTGCCCGACTTCAATCCGCGCGGGTGTCAGAAGGGCGGCTGCTTCAGCACGCTCATGTACAGTCCAGCGCGCGTCAAGTACCCGCTCAAGCGAGTCGGCGCGCGCGGCGGCGGCCGCTGGCAGCGCATTTCGTGGGACCAGGCCCTCACCGAGATCGCCGACGCCATCATCGATGCGTGCCTCATCCACGGGCCAGAATGCGTCCTGTACGAGGGCGGGAGCACGAACGTCGACTTCGGCCCGGACACCGCCGCGCAGATGCGCTTCGTCAACCTGCTCGGCGCCACGACCCTCGACTCCAACGGCGCCGGCGTCGGCGATACGGCGCTGGGGGCCGTGCAGACCTGGGGCATGGCATTCGTCGACGGCACGGCCGACGACTGGATGCACGCGGACTGGATCGCCGTCTGGTGCATGAACCCGTCGTACACGCGCATTCCGGAGGCGCACTTTCTGTGGGAAGCCCGCTATCGCGGCGCCAAGGTCGTGGTCGTCAGCCCCGATTACAACGCCACCGCCATGCACGCCGATCTCTGGCTCAATCCCCGGGTCGGCACCGACGCCGCCCTCGCCCTGGCGATGGCGCAAGTGATCGTCGCACGCGGACTCTACAAGGCGGACTACGTGAAGGAGCAGACGGATCTACCCTTCCTCGTCCGCATCGATACGGGCCGCTTCCTGCGCGAATCGGATCTCCGCCAAGGCGGCGCGGACGACGTGTTCTACTTTTGGGATGCGCAGAGCAACCGCCTCGCTCCGGCCCCGGGCTCGCAGGGGCACGGACAGCAGACGCTCCGCCTGAGTGGAATCGATCCTGCGCTGGAAGGATCGTACAGGGTTCCGCTGCGGGATGGCCGGACGGTGAGCGTGCGGCCGGTGTTCGAACTGCTGAAAGAACGGCTCGCCGCCTACACACCTGAGCGCGCGGCGCAGATCAGCGGCGTGAACGCCGCCGTGATCGAGCAGGCGGCTCGCACCTTTGCCGGCGCGCGCGCCGCGACGATCCTCGCTTCCTTCGGCGCGTGCAAGCACTACCACAGCGACCTCATGCAACGGGCGCTCATCCTCCTGCTCGCGCTGACCGGCAACCAGGGGAAGCGCGGTGGCGGACTGCGCATCGCGGCGTGGTGGAGCATGAGCGGCTTCGAGGATCTCGCCGGCGCGTACGACGCGCCCTTCTACGTCGCCCTCCTGGCGCGCTTGCTGACGCCGTCGGTCCGCCAGATCGAGACGTACGTCACGCAGATCATGCGGCAGCGCTACCTGCTCACCCCGACGCTCCTCTGGCTCTATGTGCACGGCGGACTCGATCAGGTGAGTCCCGGGTGCGAGGACGCAGTCGCCGAAGCCCTGCGCCGCGTTTGGATGCCGGTCTATCCGCGGCCGGGGCAGGACCCGCAGGTCTTGATCTGCACCGGTGGCAATCCCCTGCGGCGCTGGCCGGTGCCCCAGCTCGCCGAGGAACGCGTGTGGCCGAAGCTGCGCTGCATCGTCGCGATCAACTTCCGCATCAGTGCGACGGCGTTGAAGTCCGACTTCATCCTGCCGGCCGCCGGCTACTACGAAAAGCGCGGCGTCAAGTACGCGCAGAGTTATCTGCCCTACGTGGTGGTCGGAGACAAAGCCGTCGAGCCCGTGGGCGAGGCGAAGAGCGAGTGGGAGATCTTCGGCCTGCTGGCCCGCCGTGTTCAGGAACGGGCGCGCGAACGCGGGCTCGGCACGTACCGCGATCCGCTCGGCCTCGAACACAACCTGTCGACACTCTATGAAGCATGGACCCGGCAGGGGCAATTCCCCGTGGAAGAGGAAGAGAAGGCGCTCGATCACATCATCACCAACTCCGCGCCGACGCGCGGCCTAAGCTGGAAAGAGGCGGCGACACAAGGCGCCGTGCCGATCCGCGCCGCGGGAATGTACGGGCCCGTGAACGGCGTGTGCAGCGATCTTGCGCCCGGGGAGACCGTCACGCCCTCTCAGTGGTTCGTGGAGAAGAAAGAGCCGTGGCCGACGCTGACCGGCCGGCAGCAGTTCTACATCGATCACCCGTGGTTCCTCGAAGCGGGTGAGCAGCTCCCCTGTCACAAGGCGTCGCCGGCGATGGGCGGCGACTACCCGTTGCGGTTGACCGGCGGGCACACGCGCTGGTCGATTCACGCCATCTGGCGCGACGAGCCGCACCTGCTGCGCCTGCAGCGCGGCGAACCGGTGATGTACATGAGCCCCGAGGATGCCGCGGCGCGCGGCGTGCGCGACCACGACCTCGTCAGGGTCTACAACGACGTGGGCAGTTGCCGCATTCGCGCCAAGCTGTCCCCGGCCGTGCAGCCGGGGCAGGTGGTCATCTATCACGCGTGGGAGCCGTACCAGTTCGCCAACTGGGAAAGCAGCCAGAACGCGGTGCCGTCGCCCATCAAGCCCCTGCACCTGATCGGGGACTACGGCCAGCTCCACTACCGCACGGGCTTGCAGGCCCCCGGCTACGCCCCGCGCGGCACCGCGGTCGAGGTAGAGCCGGTGTGACTCAGCCCCCAGGTGCTGTGGGATCCGCGACGCCTCCCTCGAGGTGTGTCCCCCGTCCGACGGTGCGGCGGCCATGGTGCTGACGAACGCCGCGGGGGCGAAGCGCGCGCCACGACCTCCCGCCTGGGTGATCGCTCATGCGAAGCGGGTCGAGCTCGCGAACTTCCCGGTCGCGATCCAGTGCGGCCAGCCGCGGGGGTGGAGTGCGCCAAGGCGCTCTATCGAAAGGCCGGCATCACTGACCCGCGCCGGCAGATCGATTGCGCCGAACTGTACGTCTCCTTCGGTTGGTTCGAGCCGATGTGGCTCGAATGCCACCTGATCTGCGGGGAGGGGGAAGGCTGGAAGATGGTCGACTCGGGTGCCACCCTCGACCTGGTGCTCTTTCGGCGCGAGCTGATCGCGGGCACCCGCGCCATGTTGGGTGTGAGCCTCACCCCACCGGAGCCGACGAAGTGAGCGCGCGTGCAGAAATACGTGCTCGATACCGACGTCTTCATTGAAGCGTCATATCCTGATTGCGGTCTCTCGCCGCGAGGCAGGGTGCGTAGGAACGTCCCCAAGTCGCTCCGCTGATCCCTGATCCTTGATCCCTGTCCCTTCGATTGCATGGCAGGCACTGTGTGCTAGCGTGCCGGTCATGCGAACCGACGGAGAGGCGCGGATCGTCGTCGCCCGCGTCGGCGAGCTGAAGCCGGGCGAGACGAAGAAGTTCCTGCTCGCCTGCCCGGGCGGCGAGGTGGAGGCGTTCGTCGTCAACCACGGCGGCGAGCTGCACGCCTACGTGAACCGGTGCCGCCACGTGGCGATGACGATGGACTGGGTCGAGAATCAGTTCATGACCGAAGATGGCGCCTTCATTCAGTGCGCCACGCATGGCGCCTGCTACCGGCCCGACACCGGAGAGTGCTTGTACGGTCCGCCCCTCGGGAAGTTCCTCGATCGCGTCCCGCTGATCATCGAGGATGGCCGCGTCCTGGCAGCGTGTCCCGACGGGCAGTCAACCTCGATCCGAACGAGTTGCCCTACGCAATCCGACGCGGGGACACGGTGACCCTTCGACTCAATCTGGGTCACGACTTGCGCACCCGCCGCGCGATGCCCGCGCGGGCGTCGGCCCGTGATCGGCCAAGCCAGCTCAGGCTCGCAAACTTGGCGCAGAGGCGTGAGGCTTTCGCGGTTTCCAGAGAGTCGCAATGCGACTTTTCCGGATTGCGCGGTCATGAGTCGCGAGGTGAAAACGGTGCGCCCGCGCGGTGGCGACGATGAGACGATCCGCCGGGTCTCCGTGGAACGAAGCAGGAAGACCGTCAAGCGCCATCACCACTTCGACATCGAGTGGAGCGATCTCAATCACGCCCGCGGCCGCCGCCTCGGGGAGCCAGACCCCGAAATGGCCGGTCCAGCGTCAATTGGCCTTTCGCGTATAGCATCTGCACCTCCCAAAGACTGACCGCGGCCAAGCGCAGCGCCGCACGCGCCGCCAAGCGGTCCAGCGCAACACGTTCCTGCGTCGGAAGCCGCTCCGAGCCCAAGAGCCACCAGAGCCAGACGCTGCACATCGTGCCGGCGGCGACGCTGGTGGAACGCCTTGGCCAGCGCCGCTTGCGCGCCGACGGCGCGCGATGCGTCCGGTACTCGCATCCGGCGTCCGCTATCGATCCGCTGGTTCACGGATTCCGCGCTCGGCCGGATTGAGCCAGCAGAAGGCGAAGCGACGACGTTTCATGCCGGACCGGACCTTGGGACCGTAGCGATCATCGCGGCAACGGAGGAAGAGGGGCGGACCGCCCGTGCCGAGTCGACGATCAAGATCGTCGATGTCCTCGCCACGGGCGAGGAGCCGCGTGCCGGCATTCCCGAGCCCATGTTCATCGACGACCCGCAGTCGTCGTGGCGTTCGCGCATTCGCGACAGCCATTGGGAAGTGAACAGCGGCCATCCCGACTACCGGATCGCCTGCGAAACCCCGCGCCGCAAGCTGCGCTATCTCGCCGCCCTCCTCGCCAAGGAGGTCGTGCTGCACTCCTTCCCCGCCCCGCAGCTCGGCCCGGCGTTGGGGCGCCTGGTCGAAGTACTCACCATCACCGAGCGGCGGCTGGAATGGGGGTGAGAGGCCGGGTGCTCACCCGCTTTCCTGGCCGCCGACGACCCGGCCGTGGAGGACTGAGAAATAACGGAGCTGGCCGGGCATGTGCGACGAGATCCCGCCAATGATCGCGGCAGCGGTGAGCAACCACAGACGCCACGACCAGTAGACGCCCACGGCCGCCACCAGTGCGAGCTTCAGAAACGTGGCCAGGCCGCGCACCTGTAACGGCCAGACCGGCGTGCGGTACATCTCCAGTCCCATGAGCGCGGCGCCGGTCGCAACCGTGGCCAGCAGGGCTGGGCGTAACTCCGCGGCGGCGACACCGTAGACGTGACCGCCGTACAGCGCACCGAAGGCGAGCAGGTGCGCCGTCCGCAAGCTGATGCGCATCGCCCTCGCACCGGGCAGCGGGCGCTTCTTCTCCCACCACGGAAGACTGCTCAGAAGATCCGGCTCCAAATCCACCGGTCCCGATCAGTACTCGACGGTCGACCAGTCAACCGCGGGTTTCTCCTGCTCGGCCTTCCTTGCTTCCTCCTGGGCTCGCAGGGTCTCCTCCGGCGGTTCCGTCATCCCCATCATGTAAATGGTGATGTCGCGGATGTCCTCCTCGGGTTTTTCGACCTTCGGCACACCGTCGACCGAGTAGAAGACCGTCGGCATCCGAGTATTGATCCCCGCCATCTGCTTTGGGCGCGCCAGGAACTCTCGGATCCATTCGGGTCGCAACCGCGTCTTGGTGAGCATCAAGTTGATGGACAGATCTTCCGGATCGATGTCCGGCGGCAGGCCCTGATCGATCGAGGTCGGATGGCACTGGACGCACTTGTAGTGGCTGAAGCGGCGGATGCCGCGCTGGAAGCGATCCTGCGGGATGTTGTCTTTGGCCACGTAGGTATACGGGTTGGTAACCGCGGCGGCGGCCGCAAATCCCTCGACGAGCAGCCGGGCGTCAGCCTCGCTGAAGCCGAACGTGGGCATGCGCAGCTTCAACCACGGCCGCACCGGCTTCGGCTCGAGGATGAACTGATAGAAGTACTGCCCCTGCAGTCGTGCCCCCGCACCGTCGAGCGTTGGCGGAACGAAGTTCTTGCGCTCGAAGAAGCGCGCAATGTGTGCCTCCTGCTGGTTGATCGGGTGGCAACCGTTGCAGTTCAGGTGCGACACCATCCAGTTGACTTCGCGAAGGGCCTCTTGGGCGGCCGAGGCCCGCACGACGTAACGGGTCGGCAACGTCGGCGTGTCGAACGCCAGGACCCGCGTGATGAGCGCCTGGATCTCCTCATCCGTATACGTGAACTTCGGCATCTTCAGCTTGATATTCTCCCGGTTGTAGGCGCGGGGATCGCGCAGCTTGCGTTCGAGCCAGTCCCACTTCGTGCGCGGGACGTCCGTGGTGGTGCCGAAGTCCAGCTCGTCGACCGGCTTGCGGGCAAACTCGCCAAGGTCGGGGACCGCCGGCCGCACCTGCTCGAAGCCCTCGATCGCGTGGCAGCCGAAACACTCGTACTGCTTGATCAGTTGCTTGCCCTCAGCGGCATCGAACCGGCTCAAGTCCGGCGGCGCAGGGAGCGGCTCGGCGCGCTTGAGCGTGAGCAGGTAGGCCACCACGGCATGGCGCTCGGCGTCGGTCAGCTCCACCTTTGGCATCGCAGCATCCGGGTTGTAGTCCTTCGGATTGGCGATCCAACGATCGAGCCATTCCGGGGTCACCTTGGAGCCGACGCCCGCCAGATGGGGGACCCGCGGCGAGACGCTGTGCTCGTCGGCTTCGATGCCGTGACAGCCCCGGCAGCCGCGCTCGGTGACGAGGCGCTCGCCCTCTTCCACCGACGCCCCCTCGAGCGCGACGCGCGGGTACGACTTGCCTGGGGAAAGCGACAGCAAGAACGCCGTGATCTTTCCCACTTCGTCGTCCGACAGTTCGAAGTCGGGCATGGCCGTTTCGGGACTTACCTCAGTGGGGTTCTTGACCCACGCGTAGATCCACGCCTTCGGGTCGGTCAGCTTCGCCTTGAGTGGGGTGAGCGGCGGCGAGAATCTGGGAAGGTAGTGCATGCCCTTCACGTCGTGGCAGCCGTAACAGCCCTTCGACATGAAGAGATCGGCGCCGCGGCTGACCACTGCGGCGCCCGCGACGCCGTGCGTCACCTCGTGGCAGCGAGCGCAACTGGCTTGAATATACGCGGTCGGCAGCAGCGGCATCAGCCAGTTGGCTTCTTTGCCGTGCGCGCCGTCGACGGTGGTCGCCACGCCCTGTCCTTGATGGCAGGGCGTGCAGCCGAACACGCTGACATCATGGTACTTCAGCAGCTCGCCGGGATGGGTCCGGAACGGTTCCGGGGCGTCCCGGAAGAGCGGATTGTCGATCCCGCGGTGACAGGTCATACAGCGGTCCGCCACCTTGAGATCTTCGAGGTACACCTGCGCAATTTCTGGCTGGGAATGCGCCACTTCGTCCACCACGCGTTGCCAGCGGGCTTGTTCCGCCGTGTCGCCGCGCGCGGCGGCCTCCTGGAGTTTGGCGGTTGCCCGGGTCAGGTAGAGCGACTTGAACTCTTCTTGGAACTGCATCCATGGCCGCGTCTCTTCGCTGCGAATGGCCACGACGCAGAGCACGAGAAACATTGGACTGAGAATCGCCAGGGTCAGGCGCATTCCAGGCGTGCCTCGCATCATAGATTACTCCCCTCACCGCTTGACACCGGGACGCTCCTTCACACGTTGAACCACGGCGTCACCAGCACGTATCTGACCCGCAGGAGCAAGCGCAAAACGACTTTGATCGGCACGCTGTACATCAACAGGGTCAGGACGATCACGGTAACGTAGCGCGCCCGCCCCAGGCCGGCGTACAGCCACGGCCAGCGGCGGCGCGGGATGATCAACCCGGCGGCGAAGTACCCCACCAGCGCCGGCAGGCCGATCCACCACGGAAAGCTCCACAGGTGTTCCTCGACACCCTTTGCGACCGACCGATCCTCCCACGGCCAGTAGAAGTGCCAATTGGGCCCGCGCAAGAATTGTCCGATGGCAATGAATACCCACCACAGCGCGAAACCGAAAAGAAAATGGCTGATCGCCAGCCGGCGGGTCTTGAATGTGTACCGACCCGTCGCCGTGCGGCTGGTGTCGAGATACGGGATCGACATCAGGCCGATGATAATCAGCGTCGGGAGAGCCACGCCGGCGATCCAGGGGTCGAAGTAGACGAGCAGCTCCTGCAAGCCGACGAAATACCACGGCGCCTTGGCGGGGTTCTCGGTCTTGCCCGGATTGGCTTCGGGCAGCAGCGGCGCGTCGATCGCCAGCGACCAAACTAGGAGCACAATCGAAATCAGGAGTGCGGCGAGAAACTCCTTGAAGACCAGGTAGGGAAACACGGCGACGTCGTTGCCCCGCATCCCCGAAACGACGGCAGAGTCCGCGACGCGCGACGCGTCCGGGAGCTGCCCGGTCCGCGCAGCGGGCGGCGCCACGCTGGCCTCTGCGGTGCGCTCTGCAGCGTGCTCCATCCTAGCTCGAACTCCCGTGCGGCCCAGGCCCGGCATCACAGCGGCCGCGAGATGCCTCCGTCTTTGCGCACCCGCCAGAAGTGCACCATCATCAGCACCGCCGCGACCAGCGGCAGGCCCACGCAGTGGAGCACGTAAAAACGCAGCAGCGCATTCGCCCCGACCTTCATGTCGCCGAGGAGCAGAAAGCGCGCGTCGTTCAGCGCCGTAATGCCCAGCAATTCGTGCCCCGGACCTTCGGCTCCGATGAACGGTGTCGCGGCCGCCATGTTGGTGCCGACCGTCACCGCCCAGAACGCCAACTGGTCCCACGGCAGCAAGTAGCCCGTAAAGCTCAGTAGCAGAGTGAGAACGAGCAGGTTGACACCGACCACCCAGTTGAACTCCCGCGGCGGGCGATACGAACCGGTGAGAAACACCCGCAGCATGTGCAGCATGACGCAGATCACCATCAGATGCGCACCCCAGCGGTGCAGGTTGCGCAGCGTGAGGCCGAACTGCACGGCGTACTCGATGTTCTTCATATCGAGGTATGCGTATTCGGGCACGGGCCGGTAGTAGAACATCAGCAAAACCCCCGTGACGGTCTCCACCAGGAAGAGAAAAAAGGGAAGATAGGCGCCGCCGGCCACGCAAAATCCAAACACGCAGGAAATCTGCGGAATACCCATGGCCGCCATCCGGGCGTTGTTTCTAAATATACGCCCAAAATGCAGCTTGTCGGGAAAGATTTCCGCCTGCCGCTCCAGATTGACGCC
>JBBITY010000010.1:21251-21464 GCA_037440565.1 Desulfurellales bacterium | reverse complement strand
GCAACAAGTGGGGACGGTCAAGGCCGGATGGGAACAATCGAAGATCCCTCGCGTGCTGGCCGTCGCCATCTGGTTCGTTTACGGCACGGCGGCGCTCACCGAGGGCTTGATCGTGTTCCATCCTCACAGCCGGCTGACCAGCGCCGTCTTCCGCTCCTTTGCCGAGGGCGTGGACACCGCCTACCAAGGCCAACCCTTCGGCGACAACCTGCA
>JBBITY010000010.1:17152-21240 GCA_037440565.1 Desulfurellales bacterium | reverse complement strand
GTCGTGGACGTGTTCTTTGCCCCGGTGTTCTGGGCGGCGGGCGTCGGCCTGTTCCGAAAGCAGCGCTGGGGACTGGTCCTCGCGTTCGCCTGCGCGCTCGTCTCGCTTGCGCTGTTGACGGTCGATCTGTTGGCCGATGCCTTCGGTGGGTTTCGCAATGTGCTCGACCCTTGGGCGTACGGGCTCTCGTTTCTCCCTTATTACCTCCTCGTCGGGTTCACCGTGCCGTACGCGCTGCGGCACTGGAAAGAGGCGCTGGTAGTCTCGGCGCCGTCACAGTGAGTGTGCATGACCGCTCCGTCGTCCGCCCGCCGCTCGCTCGCCTTCATCGTCGATGGCGCGATCGCATTGCTGCTGTTCGCGGCTGGCGGGGCCGGTGGCGCGCTCGCCGTTGCGTATCTGGTCTTTCGGGACGGCCTTGGAAGCGGGCAGAGCCTCGGCAAGCGCCTGCTCTCGTTGCGGGTCGTCAAGCGCGAAACGGAGGCCGGGATCGGATTTGTGGACTCACTGAAGCGCAACCTGGTCTTCGTGATCCCGCTGCTCCACGCAGCGATCAGCGCGACGGTCTTCGAGAGCGTGGTGTGGTACTTCGACGAAGAGGGCTTGCGGCTCGGTGACCGCATCGCGGGAACACGGGTCATGCGTTGAGGACCATGAAGCGCAACGGAGGCGACAGGCACAAGCAATGATCGCCCCGCGGAAGAAGGCAGGAAGGACAATGAGACAGCAGATCGTCGGCACGGTTTTCACAGGGGTGATCCTATTCGCCGCCATGGCCGCGGCCCAAGAGGCGGAGCCGCTGCGGCCCGGCGAAGTGCTGGATCAGAGCAACTGGCAGAAGGCCGAGGGCCTCCTGCCTCCGGAGATCCTCGAGCACTACAAGAAGGGAGAATTCGCCAACCCCATCATCGATTGGCCGGATGGGATACAGCACTGGGGCGCGGATTTTCGAGAGGGGACCGAGGCGAACCGCGGGCGGCTCACGGTGGACGAGGACGGCACGATCATCGACAAAGCGAGTGGCCGTCCGCCGGCATACATCATCGGGTTTCCGTTCCCCGACATAGATCCGGCCGATCCGCAGGCCGCCGTGAAGATCCTTTGGAACTACTATTACCAGTGGTGGTACAACGGCAACACGCAGTCGCGCACGGTGGTCCAGTGGATCGGGGCGGCCGGGCTCGATCGCACCTCGACGCAGGAGGTGCGCTACCTTTACTACGACGCGCAGCCGCGCCGACTCTCCCCGCAGGACAATCCCAACAACCTGCGCCTGCAGTTCCTCGCCAGGACGATGGAGCCCGCGGACCTGTACGGCACGACGGCGCTCTCGTGGCGCTTCCGCGACGGCGACAAGCAAGACCTGCTGTGGAGCTTCGTCCCGGCGCTGCGGCGGGTGCGCCAGGTCAGCTCGACCAATCGCTCTGACGGCTTCCTGGGTTCAGACTTGAGCCAGGACGACGGGCCGTTCTTCGACGGCAAGCCGGAAGACTTCACGTGGAAGTTCGTCGGCGAGACGCAGATGTTCCGCCTGACGGACCCCTATAGCGTGCGGGGGGAGGTCGAGTTTCGGCAGACCCCGGAAGGCTATTGGCATGGCGTCACGAAGGACGTGCCGCGCAGCGGCTACCAGGTTCCCGGTTGGACGGGTGTCGCCTGGGCGCCGGTGAGCGCGGCGCTGGCGAAGAGAAAAATGTGGGTCATCGAGGCGACGCCCAAGGACAAGTACTACCTCTACGGCCGCATCCTCCTTTACATCGACAAGGAAACGTACGACGGCGCGTGGAACCGGAAGTTCGACTGGAAGGGCCAGCTCAGCGGCCTTCTCGTCAATGGGCGGGGGCTCAAGCATTCGCCCAATGGCGATGATTACGTCGACGCCAGTCCGGCCGCCGGCATGCTAGCGGAGAACGTGCGCATGCAGCGTGCGACCACGGCCGGCCCGCCGCCCGGGCAGAACCAGCCGTTCGTGATCTATCGAGTGAAGTTCTCACCCGGTGTTTTCGACTACCAAGAGCTGATTCGCGTGGCGAAGTAGCGGGTGGCGACTCACGGAGGACGAAGCCATGGGTGGCGAAGCCGAAACCATGCGAGCAGGGGACCAAGAGGATCAGCCGGAGGCGCTGCGCGTCCGGGGAACGCCGCTGGTGCTCAACGACACCATCCGCCTTCTCCACAGCCGCAAGTCGATTCGAAACTGGGTGCGCGGCAAGGACATCCCCGCAGAGATCCTCAACACGATCCTGTGGGCCGGGGTGCGCGCTTCCAGCTCGGGGCAGACGTACGCGATCATCGAGGTGCGCGACCCGAAGAAAAAGAAGGAGCTGGCCCGCTATGCGCTTAACAGCCGCAGGGGCAAGTTCGTCCAGTGGTGGATTCAGAGCGCCCCGCTGGTGCTCGTGTTCTGCGTCGATCTGCACCGGGGCAACCGGTACATGCAGCTCACGACCGGGACGCCGCTTCCCCTGGGACATCTCGCCCTGTGCCTCTCCCTCGTGGAGATGTCCATCTGCCTGCAGAACATCATCATCGCCGCGACCTCGTTCGGCATCGGCTCCGTGATCTGCGGCAACATCATTCTCGAGGCGCGGCGCGCCAAGCGACTGCTCAGCCTGCCCGATCACGTCATTCCGATCATCCAACTGCCGCTCGGTTATCCGCGCAAGATTCCGGCGCGCTTCACTGTTCGACTCCCAGTGGAGGCGGTGGTGCACCGGGAGGAGTATCGAGAGCCCTCGGAGGAGGCGCTTTTCAGCGCGTATGCGGACCACCACCGGGCGTTCTTGGAGCTGATGCAGGGCGACATCAGCGCCTCCGAGCGGCTCGGGCACACGTTCGTCGAGATGATGAAGCGGTTCAAGGGAAAGCCCACGCCCGAGAACTGGTCGCAGCTCACCACCGACGTCATCTATCCGCGCGAGGACCTCTTGGCGGCGTCGCAGGAAGTGTGGGCGGCCGTGCAGGAGGCGGGATTCGTCGATGGGTGAGTTGGGGGGCGCACGGCGCGGCAACGCGAGTATCGAGCCGCCATGCGGGCTTTGGTAACAGGGTCGACCGGACTGCTCGGCTACGCCCTGGTCGAGGCGCTCTTGGCGCAGGGCCACACCGTTCGCGCCATGGTCCGCGCCAGCAGCAATCGGCGCCTGATCGACCGGCTCGACGTGGAGAAGGTGGTCGGCGACCTGCGCGATCGCGACTCACTGCGCGCAGCGGTGCAGGGCTGCCAGTGGGTGTTCAGCGTCGGCGCGCTGTTCTGGTCGGAGCGCGTGCAGGACCTGTACGACGCCAACGTCCTCGGACAGCGGTGGTTCATGGAGGAGAGCCGCGATGCCGGCGTCGAGAAGTTCATCCACGTCAACGGCGTCACCTCGATCGGTTACAGCCCGAACGGCGAACTCCTGAACGAGGAGTTTGTGCCCAACGTTTTGCACATGGCTGACCACGGCGAGCTGTCGCTCTTTCTCGGCTACGTCGAAACGCTGAAGGGGGCGCTGCGCGGCTGCCCGGCGCTCAGCGTCGCCCTCACTTTCTTGATCGGCCCGAACGATCCCATCCCGTCGCCTTCCGGCCAACTGCTCGTCGCGTACTTGAACCGCCGCGTCCTCGGCTATCCCGCCGGCGGGTTGAACTTCGTCGACGCTCGCGACGTCGCTCGGGCGCTCATCGCGGCCGCCGAAAAAGGCCGCGTCGGCGAGCGCTACATCATCGGCAACCAGAACCTGCGCTTCCGCGACTTCTTCCGGCTCATCGAAGGTGTCACCGGTATTCCCGCCCCGCGCTTCCGCCTCCCCCATCAACTGCTCTACCCGGTCGGAGTCGTCGCGCCGTTGGTCTCCAAGTACATCACGCACCGCCTCCCGATCATGGACTTGTCGCGCGCCCGGATGGCCGACCTCAGCTACTACTACGACATCAGCAAGGCCGTGAACGAGTTCGGCCTCACCTTCCGCGCCCTCGAGGACACCATCCGCGACGCCGCGCGCTGGTTCCGCGACCACGGGTACATCACCAACCGCAAGAGCCTCGCCGCCCTCCGGGACGTGTAGTCCTCGCCGGACAAAGTGCCGCGCCACCGCGCTTGACGGCCT
>JBBITY010000010.1:0-17114 GCA_037440565.1 Desulfurellales bacterium | reverse complement strand
CCGCTGCCGCCTTCGTTTCTGCCGCTCCCAGGGGGTGGTTTGAGCTCAGCTCGCGTAATCCATCCCCAGCAGGTTGTCGTAGTCGCGGGCGCAGTTGACGACCATGCACTTGATGCAGCAGGAGTCGGAGTAGTCGCGCGGGGGTCGGTATTCGAACTTGATGTCGTAGTTGCGGCGCTCGATTTCCAGGTAGTAATCGGTCGGTGGCGGAATGAAGTTCTCGGCCGACGAGCCGGGCGCTTTGATCCAGATCGTGGCGTTGGCGACGATGCCGTGATCCCACAGCCAGCGGAAGCCGCCGAAGGTGTTCTCCAGCGCCTCGTGCCAATCGGTGAAGCCGTTGGCCGGCGCCATCTCGAGCCCGCCGACGACGTTCGACGCCACGCGCCCGTAGCCGAAAATCTTCACCCCCTTGCACAGACTTTCCAGCCACCGCTCGCGGCCGACGTAGCGCGCCTTGCCGGGCACCGCCGTCGGCCACAGCCGCTCGTCCCACACTTCGAGGGGATGCGAGATATGAATCATGCCTTCACCGGCCTCGTGGATGCGCTTGAGATCGTCCTCCTCCATCGCCTGGGTGACGAGCTGGATGGGCACCTTGTTGGCCCCCATGACGCGGTTGATTGCCTGCAGCGCCTCGACATAGAAGTCTGCCTCCTTGTGCCGGTCGAGCAGGCCGCCGCCGGTCAGGTTGATGTGGCCGATCTCCTGCTCTTCCTTGGCCACTTCCAGCACCTCGACCATCTGATCGACGCGCCGGCGCACCGTGCGCTCCAGCCCGACCTTCTTGGCTCGCTCCCACGTCGGCTTGATGCAGCAGAACAGGCACTGGTCGTTGCTGGAGAAGTACTCGCAGTACTGGAGCAGGGAGAAACCGACGATGCAGCCCTCGCCGTTGCCGGCGGCGATGCGGGTGAACGGCGTGCCGTCGCTGGTGCGGCGCTCGTACCACGCCGGGCGCGGCTCGAAATACACCTCTTCGAGCGCCTCACCGTCGCGATGGAGCATGTAGCGGCCGTGGAAGCTGAGGCCCTCGCCGATCTCGTGGACCGTGTACGGCGCATTCGCTTCGAGACGCAGCAGCGAACAGGTGCCGTCGGCGAAGGCGAAGCGCGTCGGCAGTTGAATCCAGGGCTTCCCCTGCACCTCGTCTTGGTTGTGAAACTCCGCCTCGTCCCACTCGTAGATGTGGTAGACGTGCGGAATCGCCCAGCGCCCGAGCTTGGTCAGCGCCGGACTCCAGGCCACGCCTTCGCGCACCACATCGGTCTTGATGGCGATGCTGCGCGGCACGCCGGGGTGGCGCGCGGTGAGCGCCGCGATGAACTCCTGGCCTTTCAACTCCTGCCCGTCGCCGGCCATGTCGTCCTCCTCGGAGCAACGTCTAGGGAACCTTCACCCGGTAACCTTTCCCCGGTACCCTCGGCCCTCGAACCCTCTCTCAGGCAACCGACGCCCCTCCGTCGATGATGAACATCTGCCCGGTCACCCACCGCGATTCATCGGATGCGAGGTACAGCGCGCAGTACGCGATATCCTCCGGCTCGCCGATGCGGCGCAGCGGCGTGTGGCTCTCCATGAACTCGCGGATGTCGGGGTTCTCGTAGTTGTCGGACATGTTGGTCCGTACCGCGCCCGGCAAAATGACGTTGACGCGGATATTCTCCGGCCCGTAGGTCACGGCGAGGGCCCGGGTCAGGGCGACTATCGCCCCCTTGGCCGCCGTGTAGGTGTGAACCGGAAAGGTCGTACCGCGCACTGCCGCGATGGAGGCCGTGTGCAGGATCGAGCCACCGCCGCGCTTCGACATCTCCGGAATGGCGTACTTGCAGCCGAGGAACACACCGCCGAGGTTGATCGACAGCATGTAGTTCCAATTGTCCAGGGTCTGATCGGGGACGTAGTTCTCGACTCCCTGATGCAGGCCGTCGATGGCGGCGTTGTTGTAAAGGAAATCGAGCCGGCCGAACTGATCGAGGGACGCCTGGATCATTGCCCGCACCTGTTCTTCCTTGGAGACATCGGTGTGGGCAAAATGCGCCCGCCCCCCTTCGGCGCGGATCATTCGTACGGTCTCCTCCCCCCACTCCCGGTTCCAGTCGGCCACGACGACGCTGGCACCCTCGCGCGCGAAGAGGACGGCACTCGCGCGGCCCATGCCCGAGCCAGCGCCCGTAATTACACCCGCCTTACCAGCGAGTCTCATCATCCTTCCTGGCCGCGCTGCAGTACGGAAGTACTAGTCAATGAATCCCAGCCCAGGCGACCATTACACCATCGCGAAGCGCCTGTGACTACGCTTACTCAGCTTCGAGACTGACAAAGCTCATGGCGGCGAAGGCCGCGAGGGACGAGTAAGGGCGCAAAGGACGCCATGCGCATTCGGGTGAGCGGGGGAGGGTCCGCAGAGGCCGGTGGCGATCCGAAGGGGATGCGGATCGCCACCGGCCGATCCCCTTACCCCTTTCGACTGAAATCAGGGCAGGCCTTCACCCTCCCCGATGGAGAGGGGATCTGAAGAAATACGTTCTTGCCATGAAGCAAAATCGTTTCGGATCCGGCACACCGCTCGTACGGCGCGGCACATTTTGTCTGGCTGTGGTAGCGGCGGCGCAGGTGGCGGGCACTGAATCCGATCGGACGCTCCCGGCAGCAGGCGGCCTCCGACCGGGATTGGTGCTCGACCAAACGACCGCAGCAGTCGCGAAGGATTATCTGCCCCCGGAAATCTTCGCCCACTACGAGAAGGGCGAGTACCGCAACGAAATCACCGACTGGCAGCCCGGAAGGACCACCCACGGCCCAGCCTTTGCCGCGCAGACCGAGCGCAACGCGCAGACCCTGACCGTCGACGACCTCGGCACCATCATCGACAAGACGACGGGACAGCAGCCGCCGTACATCTACGGCACCCCCTTCCCGAAGATCGACGCGGACGATCCCAGCGCGGGCGTCAAGGTGCTGTGGAACTACTTCTACACCTCGTCGTGGTGGAACGGGAACAGCCGCACCCTCGCACGGCTCCTGTGGCTGAACGTGACCGGGATCGACCGCGAGGCAGGGCAAGACGTCCTGTACAAGTTTTACGACGGCGTGCCGCCGGACGTTCGCCCGACCGATAACCCGAACAATCTCCTCGCGCAGTTCATCGCGAGCACCACCCGCCCCGCCGACCTGAACGGGACGGTCGCTTTGTCGTGGCGTTACCGCGATCCGCAGAAGCGCGATTCGGTGTGGGCGTATGTGCCGGCGCTGCGCCGCACCCGCGCGGTCTCCCCGGCCAACCGTTCCGATGGGTTCCTCGGCTCGGACATGAGCCAGGACGACGGCCAGCTCTTCGACGGCAAGCCGCAGGATTTCACCTGGAAGCTGGTCGGCGAGCGAGACATGCTGGTGTTCGTCGACCCGTACCGGCTGAGCGGCGACGTGGACATGCACCCGCTGCCGGGAGGCGGCTGGCGCAGCAATCTGAAACCGGTTCCTTCCTTCGGGTTTGAGGACAAGTCGTGGAAGGGCATCGCGTGGGCACCGGTGTCCCACAAGCTGGCGCTGCGCAGGGTGTCGATCGTGGAGGGGGTGCCGAAGGACAAGTACTATCTCTACGGCAAGCTTCAGCTCATCATCGACAAGGAGACCTGGCACGGCGCGTACAACCGGAAGTTCGGCTGGAACGGGGAGCTGCTCAACACCCTGCAGGCAGCCGGAGGCCCGGCGGTCGCGGCGCCGGACGGTGTCCACTTCTTCTCCGCCGGGGTGGGCGCCGGCGAGATTAACCAGGTCTCGGAAAACATCAAGATGACCCGCGCGACCGGCGTGTCGATCATCGACAACGTGAACGACCGCCTCGTCCCGGTCGACAGTGCAATGTTCGACTACCAGACGCTCAATCGTTTCGGGAAATGACCCCGCCGGCACACTGTGATTCCGCCATGAGCCATCACGCCAAAGTGCGCACTCCGGAACGGCCGACAGCCTTCACCGTCCTCGGCGTCATCGCCATCCTTCTCGGCTCTTACGATCTCTTCTTCGAAGCATTCCTCCTCTTCCGGCCGGAGACGCCTTTCATCCAGGGCATGGTCGCCTGGTATGCGCGGGTCGCCGATACCACCTACGCGAACCCCGACGCCGCGACCCTCGCCTTCACGACCATCAACGTGTTCTGGTCGGTGCCGCTGCTGATCCTCACCGGCGTTGGCCTGCTCCGCATGCGTCGCTGGGGCTTCCTCCTCGGCGTCGGGCAGTTTTTCATGATCAACTACGGCAACACCTACGATTTCCTGGTCGATTACTGGGACGGTTTCTCCCGCGTCCGCAGCCTCTCGGTCGTCCTCGGCGTGGGGATGATCCAGTTCACGCTCTTCTCCTTCGCCTTGCTCTACTACCTGCTCAAGTACGAGCCGCTTTTCCGCAGCACTGCCGATGCGCGGAGATTGGGGGGCACGGCCGAAGAAGAAGAGTAGGGTGCTGGAGAACATCTATGTCAGTTCCGATCCGAAAAACGATTTCACCACAGAGGCACCGAGAGCACAGAGGGCAAGAATCTCAGAGCTGTTGGGCCGTCGGGGGAGAACATCATTCCGATCAGGTTTGCGATCGAAGGCGCTATCGGGTTGATCCTCTGTGGCAGAACTCTGTGGCCGCGGTGGTCCATTATTCTTGTGGCGGCCTCCCGAGGCGGGTGTGAATGGCCGAGACACGCGTCACGTTCTGCCAAATGTGCGCGACGAACTGCGGCGCGCGGGTGACGATCGAGAATGGCCGCATCGCCGCGATGACGCCGGATCGCGAACATCCGCTGAGCCGCGGCCACTTCTGCCTCGTCGGCCGCGCGGCCGCCGACTTGGTCGACGATGCGTCGCGCCTCAACCAACCGCTGCGCCGGATCGACGGCAGCTTCGTGCCGGTGAGCTGGGACGACGCGGTCGGTGAGATCGCGCAGCGGCTGCTCGCGATTCGCTCGCGCTGCGGGCCGCGCGCCCTGGCGCTGTACTGGGGCGGCGGCCATCTCGCCTATCCCACGCTCATGCTGGCCAACGGCTTCATGAAGGGCTTCGGCTCGCCCAACACGTTCAGCGCGACGAGCATCGACTGCGCGCAGGTCTTCCTCGTCGCCGAAAAGGTGTACGGCAATCCCCTCTTCTTGACGCTGGCCGACGTGCCGCACACGCGCTGCCTCCTCCTGTTCGGTTCGAACCCGGCCGTCACGGGCCTCAGCCAGACGCAGCGGGCGGTCAACGGCTGGCATCAGGTGCGCGCCATGCAGCGCGCTGGCGGCAGGTTCCTCCTCGTCGATCCGCGCCGCACCGAGAGCGCGGACGAAGCGGACGTGTACACGCCCATCCGTCCGGGCACGGACGTCTTCCTCATCTTCGGCCTGCTGCGCGTGATTTTCGAGGAGGGGCTGTGGAATCGTTCTTTCGTGGAGCGGTGGGTAAGCGGCATCGAGGAGATCCGTACCCTCGCTGCGGGCTTTCCGCCGGAGCGGGTCGAGCGGCTCACCGGCGTCCCGGCGGACTTGGTGCGGACGATGGCCCGCACGTTCGCCAGCGCGCCGGCGGCGGTTGCAGTGGGACGCAGCGGTGTGAGTCTCTCGCACAGCTCGACCCTCGGCGAATGGGGCATCGTCGCCCTCAACGCCGTCACCGGCAACATCGATCGTCCCGGCGGGGTCTACTTCAACCGCGGCCCGATCGACCTGCCGCGCCTGTCGCGCAGCGTGCTGTCCGCCGAGACGAGCGCCCGTCCGCGGATCGGCGCGTACCAGCCGGTCCTCGGCGCATTCCCGGCGGCCACCCTGGCGGACGAAATTCTCACGCCCGGCGACGGCCAAGTGCGCGCGCTCATCACACTGTGCGGCAATCCGCTCGTAAGCTTCCCCAACGTCGAGAAGCTCCGTCGCGCCTTTGCCAAGCTCGACCTGTTGGTGGTGATCGATCTCTACTTGAACGACACGGCGCGCGCCGCGCACTTCGTGCTCCCCGCGGCGTCCTTCCTGGAACGCGAGGAGTACAACTTGGCGGCCAACCACAGCCACGCGGTCCCCTTCGCCCAGCTCGCCGAACGTGCGGTTCCGCCGCGCGCCGAGCGGCGCGAGGATTGGGAAATCCTGCGAGCCATCGGAGCGCGCGCCGGCATCCCGCTGCTCGGCAGCCGCACGCTCGATCTCCTCGCCCGCACGGCCGATGCGCTCGATGCCCGCCTCGGTCTCGGTGGCCGCATAGCCTTCCACCCGCGCTGGCTGCTCCGTCTCGCCATGCTCCGAAGCCGCGTGTCGTACCGGGCGCTGCGGCGCGTCCGTTCCGGTCTCGTCCTCGGCAACCAGGCTTACGGCCGCTTTCTGCCGCGCCTCCAGACGCCCGACAAGAAGATTCGCTTGGCGGTGCCCGAGTTCATCGCGGCGCTGGCCGAGTTCGAGCGCCGCCTGCCCAACGACCCGGTTTACCCATTCCGACTGATCGGCCGGCGCGAGCGCTCCGTCTTGCATTCGACCCTGCGCGAGCTGCCGCGCCTGCGCCGGCGCGTTCCCGACACCAACTACGCCGAGCTGAACCCCGACGACGTCCGTCGCTTCGGCATCTTGGACGATGAAGAGGTGTGCGTGCGCAGCCCGACTGGTGCGATCCGCATCCGCGCCCGGCCGGATCCGCGCATACCGCGCGGGGTCGTTTGCATCCCCATCCACTGGGGCCACATGCCGAACGGCGATCCCACGGGCCGGAAATTGAACGGCACGGTGCGAGGGGCCAACGGGAACACCCTGGTCGACGACCGCGACCTCGACCCGTTCACCGGCCTGCCCCACTACAACGGGACGCCATGTCGGATCGAATCGCTGCGCGAGATGGCGCCGCCGCTGAACGGCACGGTTAAATCTGTCGAGAAGAGGTAAAGCGATGTACGGGGGACACTTCGACGCGATTGTGCTCGGCGGCGGGGTGGGCGGCTTGACCGCGGGAGCGGTGCTCGCCGCCGACGGCGCGCGCGTCCTCCTGCTGGAGCGCGACGACCTCGTCGGTGGCCGCGCCCGGGTCGCGCGCCGCGGGGACTTCTGCCTGCCGACCGGACCGCACTCGTTTTCCCGCGAGCCGATCGATGCGGCCCTGTCGCGCGTCGGCGTCGAGGCGCCGCTGTACGGCTATCCGGGCCGATACCGCATGTACAGCCTCCCCCGCGGGCGCCACTACCCGCTCATGGAAGCCGGCGCGCCGTGGGAAGAGACGGTCGAGAAGTTCAATCTCACTCCCGATGACGCGCGAGGGGTCCTCGGCCAACTTCATCGCGTCGATCCGGACGAATGGCAAGGCAAGACGGCACGCCGGTATCTCGACGACGCGCAGCTCCCGCCGCGTGTCGCGAAGATTTGCGCCAACTCGGCGGTGTGGGCCACCGACGGCGGGATGACCGTCGACGTCATCTCCATGGACCTTTTCCCCATGTCGGTCTTCGCGCTTTTCGCCGGTGAGCTGGGGTGGACGGAGTACTCCTGCGATCAGCGCCTGCACGAGGCGCTGCGGGAGAAGATCGAGGCCACCGGCGCGGTGCAGTGCGGTGCAGAGGTGGTTGGGATCGACATCGAGAACGGCCGCGCCGGGCGCGTCTTCTACTCCACCCGGGGGAGCGGATCGGTCTGGGAGGCAGAGGCGCAAGCCGTCGTGAGCAACATTCCGATTCTCGATCTCAAGCGGCGCGGCATCCTCGGCGCCGTGCCCGGGGCGCTGGCCGCGCGCCTGCACGCCCTCGAAGCCGTCGAACCGTACCTCGGGGGTTTGATCACCGTCTGGTACGGCCTGCGCCGGCCGCTCGTGCCGTGTACGGACGCGATCGGGTTTTTCGACGCCGACCCTGACACCGGCACGCACACGGTGGCGCGCGGCTACTTCCGCGCATACTCGACCATGGTGCCGACGCTCGCGCCGCCAGACCACCAGCTCCTGCACATCGACGGGTACATCTACCCACACGAGCGTCACGACTGGCGGCGGATTGCGGAGAAGGCCCGCGAGCTGGACCAGATCGCCCGGCGCTACGTCGAGGGACAAGGATGGGGCGCGCTGGACGGCATCGTGGAGTTTCAAGAGACGACCGTCGCCCATCACCTGTGGGGCGCATACAACTGGAGCATCTTTCGCCCGTTTCTCCCGGACGTCCGCTGCGACGGCGTTCGAGGGCTCTATTTCGCCGGCAACATGGTGCAGAGCACCCCGGGGCTTTTCGGAGTCACGGGGGCGGTGGATTCCGGCGTGCGCGCGGCGGACGCGGTGCTCGCGGCGAGTACCTAAGTCGAAACTCATGGATCACAGAGAGCGATACGACGTGACCGTCATCGGCGCCGGGATCGGCGGCTTGACCACCGCCGCACTGCTCGCGCAGGGGGGCGTTCGGCCGCTGGTTATCGAGCGCTCGGATATGATCGGCGGTCGCGGCAAGATGCGCCCGTTCCGCGGCTACCAGCTTCCGGTCGCCGTTCGCATCTACGGCAAGCGCGCGATCGATGCGGTCCTCGGCCGTCTGGGGCTTTCCTTTGCATTCGCGCCGATCCACTCGCCGCTGGTCGCTTTCTACCTCACGCGCAAGCACCGGTACCTACCGCTGCCGGACAACGTCTTCGAGGAATACGCCGATTTCCTCGGCGCGATGGGGATCAGCCGCGCTCGCGCCCGGGCGATCGGCGCCGAGCTCGCCGCCTGGGTGCAAATCCCCGCCGGCGAGATCGCGCGCCTGATCCGCAACGGCACGTCGTTCAGCGAGTTTGCCCGCCGGCGGGTTCAGGATCCCATGCTCCGCCGTTTGCTGTTCAACATCACCTCATGGGTAGGCCATGATCTGGCCGACCCGCGCCACCTGTCGGCTGGCCAGTTTCTCGAAAAGTTCGTGTACCCCATCACGGAAGGAGAAAGCGCCGGCTACGGCGGCGTTCCTACCGATCAAGCACTGCTCGACTTGCTCGCCGAGTACGTCCGCCAGCACGGCGGCGAGGTGCGGCTCTCCACCGAGGCGGTGCGGCTCGAAGCCACCGACCACCGCGTCACCGGGGTGGTGGTTCGCGATCTCGCGCTCGAATCGTACGAGCGCGTGAGGAGCCGCGCGGTAGTTTTCGCGGCGCCCGTCTGGCAGGTGCTGCGATTGGCCCAGGGCCGCCTGCTGCCGGCCCGCTGGCGCACGGCCGTGAGTGCGCTTCCGCGCCATGAGGGCGGTCTCGTAGCCGTGTGGTACGGGCTGCGCGAGAAAGTCTCGGACATCGCGTCCTGGATTCGCTTCCTGTTGCCCGATCCGGAAACGCGCACGCACACGTGCTACGGCGGCGGAGCGATGTTTCTGTCCAACATCTCTCCCGGCGTGGCCCCGCCCGGGAAGCAGCTCTTCGTGGCCGAGATCATGGTCGAGGACCTGATCGGGCGCGACTGGCAGGCGGTCGAAAAGCGCATCGGCCAGGTGCGCCAATGGGCGCGCGATCTCTTCGCCGCGTTGAAACGGGACGGCCGTTGCGCGGCAGAGCTGGACGACGTCGCGGAATGGGAGAAGCCCTGTGCCTACTGGCCCGGCTGGGGCGCGTCGCACTACAGCGTCGTGCCGACGCCCGACGTGCAGGTGCCGGGGGTGCGCGGTCTCTACCTCGCCGGTGACACGGTGGCGTCGCCGCGGATGGGACTCGATTCTGCCGCCGCCTCGGGGATTCGCTGCGCCGAGGCCATTCTCGCGGCGAGTTGAACGGGGGGGGCGGTCGGTGATGGAGCTGAGCGTATCGCGCAGGGGCTTTCTCAAGGGCGCGGCGGTCCTGACCCTGTCGCTGCGCTCGCTCCGCCCGACCGCAACCGCCGCCGCCCAGCCTGCGGCGGCAAGCGGACCCGCGCCGGATGCGTACCGGAGCTGGGAGGACGTCTACCGGCAGCAATGGCGCTGGGACCGCGTCGCGCACGCGAGCCACCTGTGGGCCAACTGCGCGTCCGCCTGCAGCGTGAACGTGTTCGTAAAGGATGGCCTGGTGTGGCGCGAAGAGCAGGACCCGGTCTACTCGCAGACCAACCCGGGTCTGCCCGACTTCAATCCGCGCGGGTGCCAGAAGGGGGCGTGCTACAGCGCGCTCACCTACAGCCCCACCCGTCTCAAGTATCCCCTCAAACGCGTGGGACCGCGCGGTTCGGGGCGCTGGCAGCGCATCTCGTGGGACGAAGCGCTGACCGAGATCGCCGACTGCATCATCGACGTGTGCCTGCGCGACGGCCCGCAGTGCATCACCTGGGAATTTGGCAACATGGATTTCGGTCCTGGTGCGGCGGCGCAGATGCGCTTCTTCGTCTTGCTCGGTGTCCCGACGCTCGATGCCCTGTCGGGCACGGGGGACTTTCCGATCGGGGCCGCGCAGACGTGGGGCTTCAGCGCCGTGGACGGCTCCGCCGACGACTGGTTCTGCTCCGACTTCGTCGTCGTATGGAGCATGAACCCGGCGTACACCCGCATTCCCGACGCGCACTTCCTCTACGAAGCCCGTTACCGCGGCGCCACGGTGGTCTCGATCGCGCCCGACCTCAACGCCACATCGATCCACGCCGACCTCTGGCTCAACCCGCGCGTCGGCACCGACGCCGCCTTGGCTCTCGGAATGGCGCACGTCATCGTGCGCGACAAGCTGTACCGCGCGCCCTACGTCAAAGAGCAGACCGACCTTGCCCTGCTCGTCCGCGACGACACGCGCGCGTTCCTCCGCGAGCGGGATTTCACACCGACGGGGCGCGACGGCGTCTTCTACTGGTGGGACAGCAAGACGCAGCGGGTCGTCCCGGCCCCGGGGACGGCGGGAGGATCGAGCGGCAGCCTGGAGTTGGGACCCATCGACCCCGCGCTGGAGGGCACCTACTCGGTGACGCTGGGTGGCACGACCGTCGGCGTGCGGCCCGCGTTCGAGCTGCTCAAGGAGCGTCTGGCCGCTTATTCGCCGGCGGAGGCCGCGCGGTTGACCGGCATTGCGCCCGGGGTCATCGAGCAGACGGCGCGCGATTTCGCCAAGGCCGGTGCGGCGATGATCCTGGCGTCCTTCGGCTCGTGCAAGCACTACCACACCGATCTCCTGCAGCGCAGCATGATCCTGCTGCTCGCGCTGACGGGAAACCAGGGGAAGCGCGGCGGCGGGTTGCGCCTCAGCGCGATGTGGTCGCTCGGCGGTTTCGAGTGGCTGGCCGGCGCGCGCGAGCCGACGTGGATTCAGAAGCTCGCCCTGCGCTTCTACCGCCCGTCGCCGCAACTGATCGAGGGGCACCTGCGCAAGTACGTCAGGGAGGAAGGCCCCTTTCAGCCCATTCTGCTCTGGCTCTGGTTCCACGCCGGATTCAAAGAAGCGCTGCAGGAGGCGCATCCCGAGCTGGACGCCGCAGTGCAGGAAGCCGTCGACCGCGGCTGGATGCCCATCCTCCCGCCGCCGGACCAGCAGCCGAAGATCTTCATCGCCACCGGCGCCAACGCCCTGCGCCGTCTGCCGATGCCCCAGGTTGTGGAGCAGCACTTGTGGCCGAAGTTGGACCTCGTGGTCGCCGTCGACTTCCGCATGTCCACCACTGCCTTGAAGTCCGACCTCGTGTTGCCCGCCGCCGGCTACTACGAGAAGCGCGGTATCAAGTACGCGCAAAGCTACGTCCCGTACGTCGTCTTCGGCGACAAGGTGGTCGATCCGCCCGGCGAGGCGAAGAGCGAGTGGCAGATCTACGGGCGGCTGGCGCGCCGGATTCAGGAACGGGCGCGCGAGCGAGGGGTGGGGCCGTATGCCGACGCCTTGGGGAACACGAAGGATCTGTCGACGGTGTACGATCGATGGAGCGCGGACGGGCGGTACTCGTGCGACGACGACACGCCGGCGCTGGCCTACATTATGGAGAACTCCGCGCGCGTGGTGGGCTGCACGTGGGATCAGGGCGTCGAACGCGGCGCGGTGCGCATCCAGGACCTCGGCATGTACGGACCGGGCAGCGCCATTTGCAGCGATTTCCAACCCGGCGAGACGGTGTACCCGTCGCAGTGGTTCATCGAGAGGAAGGAGCCGTGGCCGACGCTCACCGGCCGCCAGCAGTTCTATCTCGACCATCCGTGGTTTCTGGAGGCGGGCGAGGAGCTGCCCTGCTTCAAGGCGCTGCCTGATCTCGGCGGCCACTTTCCGCTCAAGCTGACCGGCGGCCACACGCGCTGGTCGATCCACGCCATCTGGAGGGACCAGCCCGACATGCTGCGCTTGCAGCGGGGCGAGCCCGTCGCCTACATGAACAACACCGACGCCACCCAGCGCGGCGTCGCCGATCACGACTGGATCAGAGTGTACAACGACGCCGGCGCGTTCCGCGTGCGGGTGAAAATCTCGCCTGCCGTCCAGCCGGGACAGCTCGTCATCTATCACGCCTGGGAGCCTTTTCAGTTCGAGCACTGGCGGGGCGCCCAAGACGTCATTGCTTCGCCGTTCAAACGGACGCACCTCGTGGGCGACTACGGCCACATCAGGTACCGGATGTATCACCTCTCTCCAGGCTACACCCCGCGGGGAACGGCGGTGGAAGTGGTGAAGGAGAAGTAACCCCTCACCGCGAATGCAGCGCCTGCGCCGGAGACCCCTCTCCCCCCATCGCCCGCGGGAGAGGGTGAGGGTGCCAAATTTTCGAAGGAGAAGACGAAGGCCACGAAAGAGAACGACGAACGCGAGAACCAGGAAAGCCCGGCAATCGCCACGCTAGCGCGCTCGGTCGCGTCTTCGCTTTTGGTCTCACACCCTGACTTCCTCGTGTTCTTCGTGCGGTTCGCGGTGCGGTTTTCTCGGATTGGGGATAGTAAGAGCGACCATGCAGGACTTCTTGAAGCGATACGCCGAATTTGCCGTGCGCCGCGCGTGGCTCGTGCTGGCGGGCTCACTGGTGCTCAGTGCCCTCGTCGCCTCCGGAATGAGCCGCCTGGTGGTGGACCTCGACACGCAAAAGCAACTGCCGGCCGACAACCCGTACATCGTCCTCGACCAGAAGATCCGCAAGGAGTTTGGTGGCAAGAACTTCGTTGCCATCGCGGTGATCCCGGCGTCGGGACGCGTGTGGCGCAGAGAGGTGCTGGAAGTGGTGCATGGCCTGACCCTCGACCTGCTGAACGCTCCGGGAGTCATCCGCCAGACCGTGATCAGCCTGTCCTCGCCGTACGTCCGCGTGCCGCGGCTCCAGGGCGATGCGCTCACGGTCGACTACCTGATGCGGGATGTTCCCGAGGACGACGCCGGCGTGCAGGCGTTGCGCGAGCGGTACAACGGGGAGCCGCTCTTCCGCGGCACGGTGGTCAGCGAAGACGAGCGGGCGGCGATGATTCTGGCCGACTTCTACGACGACCGGCGCGAGGTGGAGATCGACGCCGCCGTGCAAGCGGCGGTGGGCAAGTACCGATCACCGGAGATCTACATTGCGCTCACCGGGCGCCCAATCCTGGAAGCCGCCGAGGCGTCCCTGCTCGAGCGCCAGCGCTGGTACTTCTTGGCCACGGTGGGCGCGATCTTGGTCGTGCTCTATCTGGCTTTCGGGCACGTCCAAGGGGTGATCATTCCGAGCACGACGGCGCTGCTCAGCACGGCATGGGCGATGGGCTTCATGGGGCACGTCGGCATTCCGATGAACGCGTGGACGACGGCCACGCCACTGATCGTGGTCACGGTCGCGGCCGGTCACTCGGCGCAGATGCTGAAGCGCTACTACGAGGAGTTTCGCCGCCTGGGCAACCGGACGGCGGCGGTGGTCGAATCGACCAGTCGCATCGGCGTGGTCATGATCGCGGCCGGGGCCACGGCCGGCTCGGGTTTTGCGGGGCTGTCGATCCTGCGCATTGCGACGCTGACGAACTTCGGATGGAGCGTCGCCTCCGGCATAGCGGCCGCCGTGATTCTCGAGATGACCTTCATGGTGGCGCTGCGCGTGCTGTGGCCGAGCCGTCGCGAAACCGGAATCGAAGGGCCGCTCTCGAACGCCCTCGGGCTCGTGCTCCGGCCGCTCGAGGCGGCCACGGCGCGCCATCCCTGGCGGGTCGTAGCGACCTTCGGCGCGGTCGCTGTCGTGGCCGCCGCCGGATACCCGCGGCTGTGCACGGAGTTCACCGTGGAGCGCTACCACTCGCGGCGGACCAAGGCCGGACGGGATCTGGCGCTGTTCGACAAGCACTTCCCGAGCACGACGACGCTCACGATCCTGATCGAGGGCGAGCCGGGTGCGATAAAGCGCCCGGAGGCGATTCGCTTGATGCGCGGCCTGACGGACACCATGGCGGACGATCCCGACGTCGGTCGGACGTCCTCGCTCGCCGACATCCTGCAGCGCAGCTTCGAGGTTTTTGCGCCGGAAAATGCCGGCAACGGAATACCCGACGACCCGAACCTCATCGCGCAGCTCTTTTTTCTCTCCGATTCTCCGGCATTCGAGCGCTACGTCGACCGGGCGTACAGCCGCTCGGTCGTATTCGGCTTCCTCAATCACGAGGATTCGGGCATCACGCGGCGGGTGATCAACCGCTTGCGCGGGTACCTGGAGAGCCACCCGCCGCAATCGGTGCGTGTCGCGCTCGCGGGCGGTGCGGGCCCGCTGATCCTCGCCGTCAACGAGCACACCGTGCGGGGCAAGGCGCTCAACATCGCGACGATCCTCTTCGTCATCTTCGCCATCGCGAGCCTCCTCCTGCGCACGCCGATTGGCGGTGCGTACATGACGGCGCCACTGGTCATGGCGCTGTTCGTCAATGTCGGCCTGTTTGCGTGGCTGGGCGTCGCCTTTGACCTGGTCGGCGCGTCCATTGCCGCCATCGGTGTCGGCATCGGCGCCGACTACGCCATTTACTTTCTCTACCGCCTGCGCGAAGAGTACCGGGCCAGGGGAGATATCCGCGCAGCGCTGCACGAGACCATGGACACCTCGGGCCGCGCCGTCCTCTTCGTCGCCCTCGCCGTGAGCGCTGGCTTCGCCGACAACGTTCCGTCGGATTTTTTGGGGCTGCAGCTCATGGGCGTCTTCGTGCCGGTGACAATGGTCGTGAGCTGCCTCACCGCCCTCACGCTCCTTCCGGCGCTGGTACTGCTCCTCCGGCCGCGCTTCGTCTTCGATCTTCCCAAACAGGCCGGGGAGGCATCCGAGGCCACGTTGGCCACGGCGGCCGAGTAGGGCCGGCACCGCCTGCCATGTCCACCTCCGCGAGAAAGGTCAGCGCCACCTTGACTGACTGGCATTGGTGTTAGCCCGGGTGAGGTCGTCGCGTTGCGAAGGCCGAGTTGTCGCAACAAGGAACGACGGCGGCCCGCCGTAGACCGTTCGTACTAGGTCGCTCGGCCCGGGGAAAATGAACCGTCCGGCGGATTGGCTCCGGCGCGGTTCGTGTCTACTCTGTGCCGCACCGCGTCAGAGAGGGCCGTGCCGCGTCGCTGCGGTCGCACTCGAAACCACGTCGCGCCGAAAGGATCCCATGTCCAAACGACTCAGGAACTACGCCGAGTTCATCACGCGCCGCGCCTGGGCGGTGCTGATCGTGTCGCTGCTCGCCACGGTGGTCGTCGCCTCGGGAATGCAGCGCTTGGTTGTGAACCTCGATCCCGACCAACAGCTCCCCGGCGATCATCCCTACATTGCCGTCGATCGGCGGATTCGCAAGGAGTTCGGCGGCAAGAACTTCGTCGCCATCGCTCTCATCCCGCAGTCGGGGACGATCTGGCGGCCCGACGTGCTCCGGGTGGTCCGCGACGTCACGGATCACCTCCTCAATGCGCGCGGGGTCATCCGCCAGAACGTGGTGAGCCTTTCGTCCCCGTATGTGCGCGTGCCGGCCGACCGCGGCGGCGTGCTGACCTCCGAGATGCTCATGAAGGAGGTGCCCGAGACCGAAGCGGACGTCGCGGCCTTGCGCGACCGCTACCATCAGGAGCCGCTCTTCAAAGGTACGGTCGTGAGCGACGATGAGCGCGCGGCGCTGGTGCTGGTGGACTTTTACGACGGGACGAGCGTCGCCGAGATCGCGGCAACCATCGAGCAGGCGACCGGCAAGTACCGTTCTGCCCACCTCGACATCGCCGTCACCGGCGCGCCGATCTTCGAGAACACGGAAGGAACGCTCATCCGCCGGCAGACGCACTTCTTCACCGCAACGATCGCTGCGATCGTGATCGTCCTCTGGTTGGCCTTTGGCCAGTTGCAAGGCGTCTTCTTGCCTTGTGCCACAGCGCTCCTCAGCACGGCGTGGGCGATCGGCTTCATGGGCTACGCGGGCATTCCGATGAACGGCTGGACGGCTGCGGTGCCTTTGGTGGTCGTAACGGTGGCGGCCGGCCATTCAGCGCAAATGCTCAAGCGTTACTACGAAGAACTCGTGCGCTGCGGACAGCGGCAAGCGGCGATCATCACATCGACCGAGCACGTCGGTGCGGTGATGATGGCGGCGGGGGCGACGGCCGGGTGTGGCTTCGCGGCACTGGCGGCGCTCGGCATCCCCACCTTGACGCAGTTCGGTCTTGCTGTCGCGTGGGGCATTTCCGCCGCGGTCGTTCTCGAGATGACGTTCATGCTCGCACTCCAAGTCGTCTGGCCGACCGGCCGCACCCCTGCAGCGGAGGGACCGCTCTCGCGCGGGCTCGCCGTGCTGCTCAGACCGATCGCACGGCTGGTCACCGCGCATCCGCGCTGGCTCGTCGCCGCCTCGGCAGCGGTCGCTTTGGTGGCGGCCGCCGGCTATCCGAGACTGACGACGGAAACCAACAGCCGGATGTACTGGACGGAGCGCACGCAAGTCGGTCGTGACCTGAGTGTGTTCGAGCGGCATTTTCCAAGCACGACGACGCTGACCATCTTGCTCGAAGGGTCGCCGGGGTCGATGAAGACCCCGGGGGCGATCCGGCTGATGACGGGCCTGCAGCAGGCGATGGCCGCAGATCCCGCGGTGGGGCGCACGTCCTCGATTGCGGACATCATCCGGCGGACCTACGAAGTGTTCGTCCCGGAAGAGGCCGCCGCGGGGCTGCCGATGGAGCCGGATCTGATCGCGCAGTTGTTCTTCCTGGCGGATTCGCCGGCGTTCGAGCGCTACGTCGACCGCTCGTACAGTCGCGCCGTCGTGCTCGGCTTCCTGAACCGCGAGGA
>JBBITY010000009.1:15965-22213 GCA_037440565.1 Desulfurellales bacterium | reverse complement strand
GGCCGGTGCGCTTCCTCCTCTGGTCGAATCTGGCCCTTGCCGTTGCGTCGGCCATGGTCCTGACGTGGCGGGCGAACGACCCCGGGGGCGGCGCGCGATCGGTGAGACGGGTATGGCTGACGGCAGGCGCCCTTGCGGCCCTTTTCTGGTTGAGCGACTCGGCCGGCGAATCGAGGGTGCTGCTTGGATCCATCCTGCTTCTCGCCGCCGGGACGGTTGTCGTTACCCAGGCCCTCGCGCGGAACCGGGCCATCAAGTGCCTCTTGGCAGTCTCCGTATTGGAACTGGGCATCTGCGTTTGCTCCCTCCAGCTCGCGGTGCCCGCTGCCCGCGACCCTGGCCCGCCGCTCGTGATGGACGAGATCCGACGAGGCTTACATTCCGCGGCGGGCGGTCCGCCGACGAGGACGCTCGTCACACCCGCCCTGTTCGGAGCCAACTGGGCTCCCTTCGCCGGGCTGCCCGTACTCCAGGGCTACAATCCCCTCGTTCCCGCGCAAACGAGGAAGCTTCTCCTGGAAGCGCCCGCGCCCACGTTCGAGGTGGGATTGGTCACCGACCCGAGCCTCGCCGCCCGGGAAAGCCATGTCCTCGACCTGATGCGCTGCCACCACATCGCAGTTCTGCCGACCATGCGAGAGACCAACCTGCTGGCCCGTGCGCTCCAGGAAGCCGCGACGGAAGACGGCGGGCGCTTTCGCCGCCTCGCACAGGAAGACACGTCCGGACTCCTCTACTACGAGAATCGCCGCAGCCGCCCGGTCGCATGGCTCGTGCACAACGTCCGGGCCGTTTCCGAGGAAGAGGCCCTCCGAGTTGTGCGCGGAAAAGCCCCGGGCTTCATGTTCGATCCGGCTCGTGAGGTGCTCAGCTCCGAGCCGCTTTCGGGCATCGCGCGAGCCCAGGAAGGGGCGCGCGAGCTCGTGACCGTTGAATCGTACGAGGACGACAGGATCCGGCTGTCAGTTGGCGCGGCCGCAGCAGGCGTCCTCGTCACGAGCGAACTCGCTTACCCGGGGTGGACCGCGACGATCGACGGCCGGCGGGCGCGGGTTCTGACCGTGAATGCCGGTTTCCGCGCGGTGACCGTTCCAGAAGGGCGGCATGAAGTCGTGTTCGCATACCGCCCTTCGACGACCCGTATCGGCTTGACCCTCAGCGCGCTCAGCCTCGCTGCCTTGAGCGCCTGCGCCGCTTGGCCAGCCTGGCGGCGCCGACGAACAGTTCCCGATCCTTCATCCGACTGCGCTCGGAGTCAAACGGACTAGCCCCAGGCCGGTCAGAGCCAGACCGGCGTACAGGACGGCGGCAACGATCAGGTTGGTGTCGATGCCACTCCACATGGATACCGCAACCGCAATGATCGAACCGAGCACACTGCACGCGCCGTTCACACCCCACATCCAGGCCGTCGCATCATGAGCAAGGCGGTCGACTAGGCGCACCCCGAATGGGAAGCAGAAACCGAGCAGCATCGACACTGGGGCGGTGGTCGCGACAACGGCGGTGCCTCTGACGACGAGCGAGAGGTGAAAGGTCGAATCGATCAACGGCTGCAGCGATACTGCCAGGAACAACACGGCCGCGCCGATGCCGAGCGGCACCGCCACCAGCCATCGGCCGCTCAAGTCCACGGCGTCTGACAGAAGGCTGCCCAGACCCGCGAACAGGATCATGGCGAACAGGATGATGGCCAGGCTGTAGGTCGGATGGCCGAGCAGAACGGTGAAACGCTGGAGCAGGGCGAGCTGGACGAACATGAAACCGAACCCTATCTGGGAGAAGTAGAGAATCGAAAGCGCCAAGGCGCCCCAACCCATCGACGGCAGCCCCGAGCGCGCCAGCGGCAGCGTAATGATCGCCAGCACCAGGAGCACGGCCACGAGCAGTAGCACGGCCAGGGTCGCCGTTGCGTTGAGGTTCCCGGCGACAACGCCGGTCACCTGCGCGTCCCGCGACACTTTCAGGATGCCTCCGGGCTTGAGCAGATTGAAGAAATAGGGCCTGCGGTCGGTCGGCGGGCGGTAGTCGAGATACGGATCGGCAGCCGCTCGCTCAAGCTCGCTTAGCGACCCGCTGGCAACCATGGCCTGCATGCGCGGCGAAGCCGCCGGACGCTTGGGCGCAACCAGCAGAGTGAATCCGTACCGGCGGGTGACGTCTTCCACGCGCTCGAGGTCCGAAGGCAGGAACGGATCGGGCGAGAGGAGGAGCGTGGCGACGCGCTTGTGCGCAACCAGCACGATGTGATTCGCCGGCGCGGTGACGCCACGGTCGAGAAGCGCCGCCACCGCCAGCGACAGAAGCCGATTGGTCTCCGAGATCCGTTCCGGGCTGTACCAGCGCGACACGGCGAGAATCCCGGACGGCTCCAGCACGCGCAGTAGCAGTCTCCATGCTTCCACTGTGTAAAGGCCGTTTTCCGAGAGCGTGAACGCCCCGGCTCCGGTGGCCGCCCACGTGTCGATCAGCGACATCTGGACAACGTCGAACTTTTGATCGGCACCGGCAAGAAACGACCGGCCTTCGTCGTGCACCAGAGCAACTTCTGGCCTATCCGCGATGCCCGCGAAACGGCGATGCGAACCGGACAAGATCCGCAGGAAAACGCCGTTGATTTCGATTCCGGTGATCGAGCGGCTCCCCGCGCGCACCGCGGAGAGAATGTCCCTTCCTCCGCCGACGCCGATCACGGCAACCTTGCCGGAGCGGAGATGGTAGGGGAGGTGCGTCACGTCGTGCTCGACCCATCCGAGCGACGCGACGCTCCCATCCCACTCGGTGATGACCGTCGCCGCGGCGCCGTCGACGAGCATGGCAGCGGTGTTGGCCGTAAATTTCTCCGCGCCTTCGCCCCCTCCCCAAAAGAACGCCGGTCCGGGCGACGGGCGAAGCACCAGCACATGCGCGTGCGTGCTCCAGGCGGAGAGCTGGATGGAGCCCAAAGGAAGGTCGACGCCTTTCGCCCGTCGGATCCCCAGCCCGCGATCCGGGGGATCGTTGAGAGCCGCCCCCACCACCAGGAGCAGCGTCGTCACGGCTGCCATCGCTCCGCGTCGCCCGGAAAAGCGGTACAAGGAGAACGCACCGGCCGCGGCCACCGCGCCCGCGGCCGCGGCCGCGGAGGTTATATCGAGATGATTCAGCAGCGGCACCACCGCCAGGCATCCCGCGGCCGCGCCGAAGAGATCTGCGGCGTACAGCCACCCAATACTGCCGCCGACGCGGGTGAGGGCAACCGTCACGACGACTCCAGAGAGCAGAAAAGGAACGGCGAGCACCGCAGCGGCAGCGGCGATCCACCCGACCTGAACGGGGCCGAGCGACAGAATGTCGAGCACGGGAATCGGCACGCGAAGAATGGCGGCGTGCGAGAGAGGTACGGAAGCGGCAAAGGCGAGGCCAAACCGAGCGAGCAGCCGGCGCGCCCGCTGCCCTGCGAAAAGGTCCGCTCGCAGGAAGACGGCCACACCGCCCGCTGCCATGCCGAGCATGGCCAGGGAGACGGCAAAGAACGAGAGGTGATACCAGGTGAGAACCGAGAGCAAGCGAGCGTTCAGGTTCTCCAGCACCAAGGTCGCCAGCGTGCAAGAAGACAGACCGGCAAGCAGCCACCCGCGATGGTCGGTCATCGAGCGGGCACTAGGGAGCTCTGAAGAAACGCTGGCGCGCAAGGTCCTTGTCTCACCGGGTCATTCGAAATCGCCCGCACCGATGATCAAAGCCCCGTCTGCCCAAACGCGATCAATCGCCATACCCGAGCGCCTGTAGCCGCTCCTCCGTGACTTGGTCAACCACCTCGCTTGCTCAACGCATGCCAGAGCTGCTCATCAGCGCGGCGCCGAAGCTCGACCCGACCGTTTCGGGTCCGGCCTCGTCGCGATCAGAGCCCGCGCTGCGGTAGAGGCTGACGCTTCCCTAGTTTCACCCGGACTGTCAACTCACGGCCGCGGATGCCGACGTGGCTCCATCGGGCGCCCGCCGTGCCGCTCACCGACACATTGGCAGCCGCGCTCAGAGCCGGGCACGGAATGCCGGTGTCAACAAGCCCGAATGTGGATGGTGGAGCCATGGCAAAGTGGGGCCGGAAGAATATCGGCCGCGACGATGCCGCGAGGCCCTCGGTACGCAGCCCAAGGGACGGGCCGTTGCTCGGGGCGAACGCTTCCGATGAGAAGGAGACGGAGCGCTCCTCTTGGGACTCGGCGGACTCGCCGGCTGGTCCTTGCGCCCCCCGGCCGATTCAGCAAGACTTTGCGCGCCATGCGGCCCGACGTCACGCTCTCCGTCATCATCCCGGCCTTCAATGAACGGCTGACGATCCGCAAGCTCCTGGACCGCGTGCGCGCCGTGCCGATCCGCAAGCAGATTATCATCGTCGACGACGCGTCGACCGACGGCACCACGGACATCCTTCGCGAGATCGCCGCCACCGCCGCCGATGACCCGATGAACCGCCTGCAGGTGGTGTTTCAGGCGCAGAACGCCGGCAAGGGCGCTGCCATCCGCACTGCCATCCCGCATGTCACCGGGGATATCGCCCTGATCCAGGACGCCGATCTCGAATACAGTCCGGAGGAATATCCGAAGCTGATCGCCCCCATTCTCGAAGGGCACGCCGACGTCGTGTACGGCTCGCGCTTCATGGGCGGCCCGCGGCGCGTCCTCCTCTTTCGCCACACGATGGGCAACAAGCTGCTCACGTTCCTCTCGAACTTGTGCACCGACCTCAACCTCACCGACATGGAGACCTGTTACAAGGTGCTGCGCACGGATGTGCTGAAGCGGCTGCACCTGGTCTCCAACCGCTTCGGCATCGAGCCCGAGATCACCGCCAAGGTCGCGCGCATGGGCTGCCGCATCTATGAGGTGCCGATCAGCTACCACGGCCGGGAGTACTGGGAAGGGAAGAAGATCGGCTGGCGCGACGGCTTCGCCGCCATCTGGACGATCTTCAAGTACGCCCTGGTTGACGACCGGGAGAATACGGATGCCGGCTATAAGACCCTGCAGCGCCTGCGCCACGTCCAGCGGTATAACGAATGGGTGTGGTCCCGACTCGCCCCGTACGTGGGCGACCGCGTGCTCGAGGTCGGCTGTGGGGTCGGCAGCTTCACGCGCTATCTGCGCAACCGCAGCCACGTCGTCGCCACGGACAACAACGAGCAATACCTGGCGCTCCTGCGCAACAGCTTCGAGCACCTCGACAACGTCGACGTGCGCCAGATCAACTGGGAGGACCCGAACCTCGACGGGTTGCGCGCCGAGCGCTTCGACACGGTCCTCTGTTTGAACGTCCTCGAACACATCGAGAAGGACGACGAGGCCATCTCGACGTTTGCGGCGCTGCTGGAGCCGGGAGGCCGCTTGGTGCTGCAAGTCCCGGCGATGCACCAACTGTACGGCGAGATCGACCGCGCCATCGGACACTACCGCCGCTACGATCGCGACGAGCTGACCGCGAAGCTGCGCCGCCACGGCTTCGAGATGGAAGAGGCCGGCTATTTCAACATGCCCGGGGTCGCCGGCTGGTACCTCAATTCCCGCTTGCTCCGCCGCCGCGCCGTCCCGGGCCTGCAGGCCCGTCTGGCGAACTGGCTGGTTCCCTGGCTGCAGATCGAGCAACGCTGGCGGCCCAACTTCGGCATGGCGCTGATCGCCGTCGCGCGCAAGGTGCGCGATCAGGCGGGTGACCCGGAGCCGTTCGTCATCTCCGACGAGAACTTCGTCCATCCATGACGGAGGGTCCGCATTGGCCGGCCGACACCCTCAGCCGCGGGCGGCAGTGGGCTGGGCGGGTTCGCGCTCAAGACCGCCGCTGCCGACGGGCGAGCGCCTGGCCTGGTTCGGTGCCTCGAGTTGCGCGGCGGCGGCTCGCTCGATTTTGACAGTCGGTCCGCTGTGCGGACCAGTCTCATTCAGTCGTTGTAGGGTGGGCACTGCCCACCGGTCTTGCGGTTGGAGTCTCATGGCGGTGGGCCGTGCCCACCCTACGAGTTGATGTCGTGGTCAAATTGATCGCCGCAACCCTGCGAAGGCCGGCGCACGGCGCGTGGCGCGGAGGGCACCGGGGGTCTTTGCAGGAGTGGATCCGGACGCGGCCGGCGGTGCCGTTGGGCAGGTGGCGCGCGCGAGCGCAAACGATCCTTTCCGCACCACGGGCGCACGTTGCGGCCGGGCTGTGCCGCCGAAACCTATCCGGGCCGAGTCGGGCCTGGAGAGTGGAGTGCGCGGAGAGAACCAGGACC
>JBBITY010000009.1:0-15933 GCA_037440565.1 Desulfurellales bacterium | reverse complement strand
CCCCCCGGGAGCGCAGGGGCACCGCCCCGCATCAGGGCGGAGGATGGGAACGGCGCGAGGCTGGGTACCCCGTACGCCTTCGGGAACGACAGATGCGAAAATCCTGTAGCTCAGCCGACGTGTCCCTCAGGGCCCTGTCAGAGCGGGTCCATCACGCCTTCGCGCTCGCGATCACCGTCATCGGCCTCGGCCTGATCGCCTGGTGCGTGTGGACTGCCAGCCGCTCCTGGTTTCTCGGCGACGACTTCGCCTTCCTGTCGTTGGCGCGCCGGGCGAAGGCCTGGCGAGACTGGTGGAAGGTGTTCGTCCCCCTCGGCCGCCGCGGCTGGTGGAGCTACCGTCCCCTGACCATCGACCTGTATTTCCATCTCGGGTACCGCGCCTTCGGGCTGAATGCGTTTGGCTATCTCCTGATCAGTCTCCTCTTTCATGTTGCGAGCGGTGCCCTGGTGTACCGGCTCGCCCGCCAATTGCACTTCGACTGCCGCGTGGCGGCGGTCGCGGCGCTGCTGAGCCTCTGCCGGTATCCGTCGATGACCCAGCTTTTCTGGGTTTCGGCCTTTCAACACGTGGCGGCAAAGTTTTTCTTCTTGCTTGCCGCATCGCTCTTCCTCGACTATGCCCGCGGGGCGCCGGCTCGCTACCAGCTCGCCTCGTGCGGCGCGTTCATATTGGCGCTGCTGTCCAACGAGCTCGCCGCCACGCTCCCCGGAGTGCTGGTCGCACTGGCGTTGCTCGCAGATGGCGGCGGGCGCTCCGAGTTGACGCGGCGCGCGCTCCGGCGCCCACTGCCGCACTTCATCGTCGGCACCGCCTATCTGCTCTTCCGGCTGGGGCTGTTTCACGGTGGCGGCCTGGGGGGCGTGTACACGACCGCCGTCGGCTGGCACGTCCTGGCCAACTACGAGCGCTATACCCGCTTCGTGCTCGACGACCACCCGTTGAAGATCTGGGGCGCCGCGCTCCTGGCCGGAGGGACCGTCGCGGCGATCGTGGCCAAGGCCGAAGACCGCGCCCGGATCGTGCGGGAGCTTCTTCGGATGCATGCTCTGCTCCTGGCGTGGATCAGCGTGGTCATGATTCCCTTCGCCGGCTTTCTGGCTCCGCACCATCGCTTCGCCATGATCATGGAGCCTCCGGCCAGTCTCCTGGCCGGCGCGTATCTCAACGCCGCGTGGCAGGCATTCGGTACGCGACACGCGCGCACCCTCGAAGCGGCGCTCATCGCCGGGCTCGTCGCCGCAATCCCCTACGGCCTGCTGTGGAGCCGCACCGTCGAACCGACCGGTTGGTCTAACCGGCGATTGATCGAGCTGATCGACCGCCACCATCCCGGTTTGCCGGAGCGCGGGTGCGTGGTGTTCTTGTACGGCGCCGAGGACCTGGCCGGCAAAGCCGAGGCGGACCTTTTCAAGTTCCGCGTCGGCGGTTTATTCGGCGTAGTCTATCCCGGCCGGCGGGTTGCTGTGTACTTCCACGATGTCCGGCAACCAGAGCAGGCTCCCGACGGGTGCCTCCGTTTCAAGATCGACCCGGGCCTGCGGGTCGACCCGGCAGACGGGTGATGCACCCCCAAAGCGAAGAGATGCTCACCGCAGAGTTGCCGAGAACGCAGAGAGTTCTCTCGGAAGCAAAGAGGTAGGATGGGCACGGCCCACCAGTATTTCCGTCGGGAGAAGCACTGCGACGGAGCGCCGCTGAGGCGCAGAGCCAGGCGGGCGCATGGCGGGCAGCCCCAAATCTGTGCAATCTGCGAAATCTGTCGGCTCACAGCTCGCGCGCCGGTTGATTCCGCGGCCGTACCGCAAGCGGAATCGGCGGCAGCGGCTCTGGGAACCAGACCCCGTCCTGCGCCAGGCCGATCACCAGCCGCAGCGTGCCGGGAACGTGTCCGATCACCGTCATGACGGCGCGAACCGACTCCCCAGGGGCGAGATCGTACGGCAGACGCGACGCCTGCGCATTCTCCCTCACCACCTCGCCTGCCTCGGTCTCCCATCGGTACGCCAGCGTGACCAGATGCTCGGTCACCGGCGACAGCGCCGGCCAGGTTACCGCGGAACGATTGGTCACCGTGACGTCGAGGTTGAATGGCAGGCCCGGCGGAACCGCACGCGGCAGTCGGGTGAGCAAGACGATCTCCGCGCGCCGCTCGGCTTCCGGCAGAGAAGCGAGGCGCGTCCCCAGCACGGTGGTGTCGTGAGAGGTGTGGTCGATCAGTTTCGGCAAGAGGTCGGGAGCCGGTGGATCGGCGACGGTGAAGAGGAGATCCTCCCCGAATGCGCCCACCAGCTTGAGCCCGGCCGGTGCCTGCCAGCGGCGCTGCTCCGCCGGCGGAAGCTTGGACACATGGACCACGACGTAACGCATCCCCGTGCTCCGGACGAGGAGTTCCGTGGCCCGCGCGTCCGGAAGGAGTTGAGCCAGGGTCATCGCCGGGGCGTAGCTGGGCGGCGGATAGCCGCTGTACCCGTTGAGCAACCGCTGCCAGTGGTAGCTGCTGTAGAACACATACTCGCTCTCCTTCACCAAGCCAACCGCCGAACCGGGCACAGCCAGCCAGGGAAGCTCCAGCACCGGTCCTGCAGGCAACTCGGCCAGTCTTCGGTACACGCGAGGCAGCTCCGGCCCGACGCTGACGCGGCGGATCTTGAACTCCCTCCACGGAAGGTCGTACTCGACGGTCACCCCGCAAAACAATACGACCAGTGCGGCAGCGGTCAGCGCGCCCCCGCCGCGCACGCACCGGAGAAAGCCCAGCAGGCGCGCGACGCCGAGACCGCTGAGCGCCGCAATCCCAAGCATGAGCGCAAAACCCGCCCGCGACGGGACACGCATCGCCGAGAACCCCGGCACGATCCGTAACGCCAGCGCGTACGGCAACCGAACCCGCCAGCCGCCCAGTTCGATTTCCGGGCCGATGGCCATCAGGTAGCAAGCTGCCGTCAGGCAGAACGCCGCTGCGGTCGCCCAGGGGACCGGGCGCGCGGAGGCGTGCCGCGCGCGCACGAGCGCCGCCGCTGCACACAGGAGCGGTAACACGCCGACGTACACCGGCAGGCCCGGGAACACGTTGTAGCCCCACTTGCGCAGGGCAACGGGCGGCAGAAGAAAATTCCGCCACCAATGAGCGGACCCGAGTTTCACCAGACCCGTCAGCTCGTGATCGGGCACGACGCCAATTTCTTTCAGCCGCATGTAAGGGATGCTCAACGCCCCGACCGCAGCGCCGACCAAAATCCCGGCGATCGCGACGAGGACCACCCCGCCAAGCCGCGCTCGTCCGCGCGCCGCCCAGAGCACGCCCGCGGCGTACCCCGCGAGCGCGACGAGCCCCACGTACGCCAGGTAGTACGAGCAGAGCATGTGCAACAGCAGGCAGACGGCAAACGCCGCTGCCGTCCGCAGCCGGCCCCCGCTGAGGGTACGGTCGAGGAGGAGCAGCGTCAGCGGCAGATACTGGCCTGCCAGTAGGTGCGAATGGGCGAGGTTGTTCCCGCGGATGGGGCAGAACGCATACACGTACCCCCCGAACAACGCCGCCATCGCCGGCGCGCCCCAGTGCCGCAGGAGGGCGTACATCGCCGCCCCCGAGAACGCGAACCCCAAGAGCAGGTTGAGCTGGTTGGCCAGCACCGGATTCCCGGACAAGGCGTAGATTGGGCCGAAGAGCGGAACGTGCCCGAGCATGTGCTCCGAGCTGGCCAGCGCGGCCGGAGCCGGATGAAAGATGTTGGCGTTGAACAGCATGCGGGGATCGGGCGTCAGCGCATGCCAATCCCACGACAGCACCCACATGATCAGGTTGACGTCCGGCGCGGGAAGGAGGCCGGCGTCGACAACGGTTCGCGCCGGGTCGGCGAAGAGCGGGTGGAAAATCCAGACGGCGAGTCCCGCGTAGACCGGCACGACCGCAGCGGCGGAAGTGGCGCGCCGAACGAACGCCGAGCCTGGACTCTTTCCCCTCATGCTGAGCCTTCGACCAAACCCAATGTCAGTAACCTCAACCCGAAAATAAGTCTCGCGCCAAGGCGCCAGGAAATGCCCCTCCAGAACCAGTTCCTGAGCCTCATTCTTGTGGGCTTTCTCTGCGCCTCAGCGTCTCCGCGTTGAAGGTTTTTCTGTCTCAGAAAAATCGCCCGGGGCGGAGCAACGCTCCGCCCCCTCGAGAATGGCGCCGGCATGCGGTAGCCCCAGTCTTGAGGGCGGGAGCACTGCTCCCGCCCCCCCCCGCTGCTCGGGGGGTTTTCTGAGCTGATCGGACACAAGAGCTCAACGTCGAAGGGCATGAGTATCCTGTTTCAACGGGCTGCTCAGTCGCGACGGCGGCGCGTGATGGTGACTGGAATCGGACCGGCTGGATCGGGAAACCATTCGCCGTCCTGCGCCAGACCAAGGACCAGATGCCGGGGCCCAGGTGGACCGAAGCCAATGACGTCCATCACCGCGCGCACGGATTCGCCTGGCCTAACGTCGTAGGGCAGCGGGGCGGCATTCGAAACCTCACGAGCGACTGTCCCGTCTTCCGACTCCCAGCGATACGCCAGCCGCACTGCATGCGTGCCGGCGGACACGAGCGCCGGCCACGTCACATCGGAGCGGTTCGTGATCGTCAGCTCGATCGGAAACGGAAGGCCGGGAAATATCTCCGACGGCGGTGGCGTGTCGAGCCGCAACTCGCCGCGCCGCGCCCGCGGCGGCAGGGGTTCCAACGGGGTTCCAAGCACCGTTCGCGTGGAGGGAGTGAAGTCGATAAAGCGCGGCAGGAGATCCGCGGGCGGCGGGTCGGCGACGGCGAAGAGTCGATCGCTCTCGAATGACCCGATGAGCTGCAGACCCGCGGGCGCCTCCCACGCCGCGCGCCGACCGGCGGGAAGGTTCGAGAGGTGCACCACCACGTAGCGCAGGCCTGTCAGCCGCGCCAGCAACTCGGTCGCCCGGCCGTCGGGAAGGAGTGCCGCAAGCGCCATCACCGAGAAGTAGGTCGGCGGCCGGTAGGCGCTGTAGCCGTTGAGCAACCGCTGCCAGTGGTAGGTGCTGTACAGCATGTAATCGGTCCCGGCCATGGGATTGAGGGCCGCCGTTGGAATTTCGAGCACCGGGCCGGGTGGAGCCTCAGCCAAGGCTCGATAGACCGGCGGCAGGTCGGCGCCTGCGCGGAGCCGGTGAACCTTGATGCGCGGCCGCAGGAGGTCATACTCGGCGGCGGTACCCAGGGTCAGCGCGAGGAGCGAACCCGCTCCGACGACCCGCCGCCACCGAGTATCGTGGATCCGGCACAGCAGCCGGCCGAACCCCAGACCGGCCAATCCCGCCACTCCGGCCATCAGCGCGAGACCGAAGCGCGACGGGACGCGCATCGAGGAGAAACCCGGAATGACGGCCAGGGCCAGGCTGCATGGAAGCGGGACCTGCCAAGATCCAAGACGCAGGCTCGGCCCGAGGGCCATGAGATACGAGACCACTGCTACACCCAGGAGGCCGGCTGGCGCCCAGCGCGTCGCCCCCTCGGCCGGGGCACGCTGCCGAAACAGCACCGCCGCCGCGCATCCGAGCGGAAGCAGCCCGAGGTATACTGACAGTCCTTGCTCCCACCGGAAGCCCCACTTGCGGACGGCAATCGGCGGGAGCAGAAAATTTTGCCAGAGCCCTGCCGACCCGCGCCAGATCAGCTCGGCCTCCTGTTCCGGAACGATGCCGAGTTCTTTGACGCGCAGGTAGGGAAGGCTCAGCGCCGCAATCGCCGCTCCCGCCGCTGCCAAAGCAACGGCGATGAAGACTGCGCCGCGCGGAGCAATGCGGCCCCGTGTCGCCCATGCAACGCCGGCCGCATACCCCGCAATGGCGAATATCGTCATGTACGCCACGTAATATGAGGTGAGCATCTGAAGGGCGACGCAAACAAACAAGCCCACGGCATAGCGCGCTCGCGTGTCGATCAGCACGCGGTCGAAGAACAGCAGCGCCAGTGGCAGGTACTGACCCGCTATGAGTTGCGGGTGCCCGACGCCGCGAATGGGGCTGAACGCGTAGACGAAGCCCCCGAACAGTGCAGCGGCCGTCGGCGCCCGCCAGTGGCGCAGCAAGGCGTACATCGCCGCGCCGCACAGCGCCAGGTTCAAGAGGCAGTTCAACTGAAAGGCCAGCACCGGGTTTCCCGACACCGCGTAGATCGGCCCGAAGATCGGCAGGTGCCCAAGCGTGTGCTCCGAGCCCGCCAGGCTGAGGCGAAACGGGTGAAAGATGTTCGCGTCGAACAGGGACAGCGGGTCGCTGGTCAGCGCGTGCCAGCTCCAGGCCATCGTCCAAATGTGGAACTTGATGTCCACGGCGAGAATCGCCGGACCGAAGACCGCTCGGGTTGGGTCCGCAAACAGCGGATGATACAGCCAGACGGCAAGCACGGCGTAGCCGAGCACGACCGCTGTTGCGTGCAGCACCCATCGCACGCTCCCTGAACAAGAAGCGCGAACGGTCAGAGAGCGGCTCTCCTGCACCCGGCCAACATTCACGGGGGCACGCGCCCTGTCAATCCTTGCGTTCGCGTGCCGCCGCGACGACTGGTAGGAAGTAACGAGTTCACCATGGGAAACACAACACGGGGCATGACCGAGCTTTGCGCCTCTGCGTCTCGGCGCGCGAATCGCTCGCGGAACGGTCTGCCCGCCGAGCACTTCTCACTCTCCACAACGCTGGCAACAGTGGCGCTGTTGGTTCTAGCTGGGGGCTGCCGCTTTTTCACCCCCCATCCGTCGAACATCGTCCTCATCACCGTCGACACCCTGCGCGCCGACCGCTTGAATCCATACGGCTACGAGAAGATCGAGACGCCCGCGCTCGCCCGCTTGGCGCGCGAGGGCATTCTCTTCGAGAACGCCTTTACCGACGTCACCTGGACGGTTCCGGCCATGTGCTCCGTCATGACCGGCAAGTATCCGACCGCGCACGGCGTTCGCACCTTCAACGATCGCCTCGGCACCGACGAAATCACCCTGGCCGAGGTGCTGGAGCAGCACGGCTATATGACGGGGGCAATCGTCGGTTCGTACCCGGTCGACCGGCGGTTCGGTTTCGACCAGGGGTTCGACTCGTACGACGATCAGATGAACACCCCGATCGCGCTCGACGCGGGTGGGCCCCCGGCGCACGAGGAATGGTTCAATGGATCGCCCGAGGAACAGACGCAGTGGTTGCTCGCCCGCGAGCGGACCAAGGCCTACCGCCCCGACGACCAGGTGGCCGACCTCGCCATCGCCTGGCTCGATGCGCACGCGAACGCCCCGTTCTTCCTCTGGGTCCACTTCTTCGGTCCGCACGAGAAGGGCAAGCCGCCCCCCGGCACGCCTCCCGAGCGCCAGAAGGCGATCATCGAGGCCCAGATCGCCCAGTACGACCACGACGTCGCGGTTGCGGACCGCGCGGTGGGGCGGCTCCTCGACCGCATTCGAAGCGACGCGCGGGACAGCAACACCGCGATCATCTTTCACAGCGATCACGGTCAGAGCCTGAAGGAGCACGGCCTCTTCGGGCACGGCTTCGACCTCTACGACACCACCGCCCGCGTGCCGCTGATCATCCGCCTGCCGGGGGGCCGGCGGGCCGGTGAGCGAGCGCCGCAGCTTGTCCGCAACCTCGACATCTTCGCCACGGCGCTGCGTCTGGCCAATCTCCCCGTCCCGGCCGGGGTGGCCTCCAAGGATGTGCTGTCCGACGACGCAACCGGCGCGGATCACGTGTATATCGAAACCTATCACGCCCTCGGCCTGTCCGCGCACGACCTGGATATCGGCGGACAGACAGTGCGTGCCGGCACCGTCCTGAAGGGCATTCGAACCCTGGATTGGAAGCTGATCACCCGCCAACCCGAACTCACGCGCCCCCAAGCCCACATGACCAAACTCCCCGACGACTTCGTCGCCCAAAAGCGCGTCGACGAGCTGTACCACCTGCCGGAGGATCCGGCAGAGAAGAAGAACCTGGCGCCAACCCGGCCTGAACAGCTCGAAGCGCTGCGTGCGACGCTCGACACGCACCGGGACGAGTTCGACGCTCAGTCGCGGCAGGCGCACGACCTCGACGAGACGACCAAAGAGCGGTTGCGCTCGCTCGGTTATCTGGAATAGACAAAAGAACTCAACGGAGGGGCCCAAAGATCCCTTTGGCTTGGCGTCTCCGCCCAGCAGTAAAAGGGCTTTCGGATTGATCTCAGCGTATGGCCGGCTCGACTGACTCCCCCAGCGCATCCGCCGACCGCCGCTTCACCGGCGAGCGCCCCGGTGTCGGCGAGCCCTTCGACTACGATCAGGCGCGCCACTTGTCGGCGTACCGCTACGCCTTCGCGCTCGCGCCGGGCAAGCGGGTCCTCGACGCCGGCTGCGGGGAGGGGTTCGGCACGCAGTTGCTGGCGGACGTCGCCGCGTCGGTGGTCGGAGCGGATTACTCCTCCGACGCCATCGCGTTCTGCCGGCAGACCTGGCACAAGCCCAACCTCCGCTTCGTCCAGCTCGATCTGACGGCACCGGGCGACTTCGCCGACACGTTCGACCTCGTGACCAACTTTCAGGTGCTCGAACACATCCGCGACGATCGAGCATTCCTGGAGGCGCTCAAAGCGCGCCTCGCTCCCGGGGGGACGTTGCTGCTCACGACGCCGAACCGGCTGCGGTCGTTCTCGGAAAACCCGTACCACGTGCGCGAGTACACGGCGCCGGAACTGCGCCGCCTCCTCGAAGGCGTGTTCGGCGACGTCATCCTGCGCGGCATGCACGGCAGCGAGAAGGTGCTCGCGTTTGATCGCGCCCGCGAGCAATCGGTGAAGCGCATCCTGCGACTGGACCCGCTGGGCTTGCGGAACGTGCTGCCGAAAGCGCTCGTCAACTTCGCCTTCGCCCGACTCGCCGTGCTCGTCCGGCGCCAGGCCCGCGCCTCGGCAGGCCAGACCCGGATCACGCCGGACGACTTCGCGGTCCGCGACGACGCGCTCGACGAAGCGCTCGATCTCGTCGCGCTGTGCCGGGCATAGGAGGCACGGAGGCCTGCCCCAGCATTTTCCGAGCAGGTTCCTCGCGCTTGCCCCTGACGGGCACCAACCGCCGTGACCGAGCGCTATCCAGAGATCGATGTCGTGAAAGCGACCGCCATCGTCGCGGTCGTCCTGATCCACTCGTTGCGCCCGTTCTGGGAGCCGGGCTTCACGCAATTCGAGGCGCTGGTCTCGGACTTCACGCGCTTTGCCGTTCCGGGCTTCCTCGCCGCGTCCGGTTTCCTCTACTACCAAGCGCAACCGGTCACGCTTCTCACGCTCGCCCGCCGCCTCCGCCGCGTGCTCCTCCCCTACCTCTGCGCCTCGCTCGCCGCGTATGTGTATACACTTGCCTATCCGAGGCGGTGCGCGGCCGCGTCTTTTTTCGAAGGGCTCATATTTGGCAGCATCTTCGGCCCGTACTACTACGTGTTCCTGCTGACCGAGTTCGTCGTCGCCACGTGGCTTCTGTCGCGGCTCCCTCAGCGAGCCGTGCTCGGGCTCCTCACCGTCCTCGTCACGGCGATCTCCGTGCGGATCGCCTTTTTTGCAGCCGGAGAAGGACAAGGGCTGACCGCGGTCGCCCGCAACCCGGCCCTGTGGGGGCCATGGTTCTTGCTCGGTTGGATCGCGGCCGCGTATCGGCAGGGGGTCATGCGGGCCACGAGCCAGTACCGGCGGCCGATCCTGCTCGGCTGGGCGCTCGCAGTGGCGGCATGGTTGATCCTGTTCTGGGCGGGAACACTGCGCGGCCGCGCGGGCCACCTGGTGATGTTCGGGCTGGTCGCGGCCAACCTCATCGGCCTCTTCGCCCTGGCGCGCGGCATCGCCCGGGCCCCACGCCTGGTCGTGGACCTGAGCAACCGGACGTATGCGCTCTATCTCCTGCACCCGTTCTTCGTCTACGCATTTCAGGACATCGCCCAACCGGCCCTGTCGCTTTCGCTCCTCGCTCAGGTCCTGCTCGCCTGGGGTGCGGGACTCTTCGGAGCGGTACTCGTCACCGTCGCGGCGCAGCGCGTGTTAGGCGAACGCTCGCGAGACATCGTCGGCGCCTGAGCCGGCAAGCGCCGCGGTTCCTCAGAACTCCTCTTCCTCCTCAGGCCGGATCTCTTGCTGCACCAATTCCTCCCACGTGCGCAGCGTTGCTTCATCGGCGCCGGCGGCTTCGAGGCGTTGGCGAACTGGTCCTGGGTCCGCTTTCAGCTCTGGAAATGCGAGGAGCAGCAACGCCAGGTCCCGCCAGTCGGAACCTGACTTCGGGCGGCCGCGGCGGCGGTGGAACGCGGCAACGCCCGGCGCTTCACATTGACATATTGATGCCCGCCGTCTAGCACCACCGCGTGAGAACGACGCTGATGCAGGACAACGCCGGTGCCACGCTCTGCACGACGGATCGAGACTTCTCCCGGTGCTTAGGTCTCAAGTGGACCAACCCGCTCGCGGCAGCCGGGCGGTGACGCGGCCTGGAGGATGGCGCCAATGCCGCGCGCTATATCGGCGCAGGTGCTAAGACGGATACCGCACTGGTTAATCGCCGGGCTCGTCTACGCGATACTAACGGCGTGGGTGTTCCGTCGCCTCCTGCCCGACTTCACTCGGGCCGCCCCGCCCGCAGCCGACTTCCTCCTTTATCTGTGGAACGTCTGGTGGCTCCACCGGGCCATTTTCGTGGAGCACGTCTTTCCCTACTTCACCAACTGGATCCACTATCCCACGGGCATAAGCCTCCTGTTTCACAGCATGAGCGTGTCCGCCGTCCTGCCCGTGCTCCCGCTGGTTGCGCTCCTACCGAACCCCGACGGTGTGATCGCGGCCCACAACGCCGCCCTCCTTCTTTCCTTCGTTGCCACCGGCATGGGCACTTACCTGCTGGCGTTCGAGGAGAGCGGCAGCCGCCTCGGCGCGTTGCTTGCGGGGATAATCTTCGCGTTTTCCGCCCACCGCATGAGCCAGCTCGGCTGGATCGACCTGGTAAGCACCCAGTTCTTCGTCTTCTATGTTTTCTTCTTCGTGCGCGCACTGCGCTATGGAAGCGCCCGCAATGTTGTAGCGGCAGGCCTTTGCGCCGCACTGGTGGTGTACAACTCCTTCACGCACGCGTACTTCGCGGTGTTGATCAGCGGCCCGATACTGCTGGCAGAGAAGCGGCCTTGGAGTGTCAGCCTTATCCGAGCCGCTTCAGTCGCAGGGCTCGCCGCGCTTCTCTCAGCGCCGCTGGGGCTCGATTTTTACCGGACCGTGATCTTGAGAGGGGTGACGTGGAAGCCCGGTGCCCTTCGAGCAGGTCGCCCGCGATGGCGCCGATCCGATCGATTTCCTCCTCCCGCAGCGCCTGCCGTCGCCGATTGCCCCCGTGCTCGCCGAAGTGTTTCCCGAGAAACTTCGCGATCTGGATCGCAAGCGCCTCCTTGCTACAACCTGGGGCCAGTCCCCGTACTTCGTGCGCTCTTCGCTCGGCTACTCCCTTCTCGGCCTGATGGCCGTTTTCGTGCTCGTGCGCACACAGAAAAGGAAATGGCGCTGGCTCATCTTCGGGTGTGGCGCTCTCGTGCTCGGTCTCGGCCCGCACTTGATGTTGAACGGCACCGTCTACTCGGACGTATATCTTCCCTACATGCTGCTCAGGCGGCTCCCCGGGTTCTCGATGTCAAAGGCGGCATTTCGGTTCGTGATGCCGGCGCTTCTCTGCTTCGCAGTCACCGCCTCGCTTGCGGTGAGAGCAATAACCGGCCCCGGGCAACTGCCGCGCCGCCGGCCGGCGGCTCTTCGCCCGTGGATCGGGGCCGCACTTCTCTTGCTGCCGGCGGTGGAGTACTGCGGTGCGGCGCCGGCCGTCCAACCAGTTTCGGTATCGAGTTTCGCCCGCGCCGCAGCCAAGGACACCGGTGATTACACGGTCGCGTACTATCCGCCGCCCCGGCACATCATGGAGGTGGAACTGCGCATGTGGGATCAGGTCGTACACAATAAGCGTCTGCTTGAGGGATGGGTGGCACGGCACCCGCGCGAGATGTCCCAGCCCGACCCGATCCATTTGGCCGCCATGAGTCCTTGGGCCGCCCGGGACACGCCTTCGCGGCAGGCGGCGCGCTTGCGAGCCCTTTTCGCGGAGCCCCAGTACCGGATCAAGTACCTGATTGTTCTGGGCAACTCGCCGGCTTTGGAGAGAAGTCAGCGGCACCGCCTGCTCGCGGAGCTTGAACTGCGGTATCCAATCGTCGTCCAGCGCTCGGAGCCGTTCGGCAAGGCGTTGAAAGGGCTCAAGCATCAAACCGTCTTCTATGTTGGCGGCGATGCTTTCGAGAGAAGTCGCACCATCCTCTCGGAGTTAGCCGCCGAGGTACGTTCGGCGGTGGAGTCAGGCCGGCCGGCTGCCGAGGTCGCCGCTGCCAAGGGTGCCCTCCGCCAAGCCTGGCAGGACTTCCGCCGCTCCGCCTGCACCTCGGAGCGCGACACGCCCGCCTTTGCGGCCAGCGCGCGCACTGTGCGGGCAGCTTTGCGACTCCGCCCGCGCGGCGCAGCGGGTGTTAGGCGAACGCTCGGGAGACATCGTCGGCGCCTGAGCCCGCGTTGGAGCCAGGCTTCCCGCCTTGACAAGGATGCTTCCTTGCTCCAGTAAGGAGACATGGCGAAGGTCACGAGCAAGCTCCAGGTGACCGTCCCCAAAGCGATCGCGGACCAGTACGGAATCCGACCAGGGGACGATATTGAGTGGATTCCCGCCGGAGACGCCGTTCGCGTACAGAGGGCAGGCCTGCGCGCACAGGCTTCGGCTCCAAGCGTCATAGCCCGGCGGCTGGAGCTCTTCGACCTGGCGACGGAGCGCCAGCGCGCACGTCAGAAACGCGCGAAAAGAATACGTCCGAAGGCGCGCGAGCGCGGCTGGCGGCGGGAAGATCTGTACGAGCGTGGGCGCGCTCGTTGATACCAATGTGCTCGTCTACCGTTTCGACCCGCGCTTTCCGAATAAGCAGCGGGTCGCGGACGAGGTTCTTCGCAGGGGGATCGCGGACGACACGCTCCGCGTGCCGCATCAGGCCATCGTCGAGTTCGTTGCGGCAGTAACCCGCCCTCTCCTCGATGGCGAACCACTTCTACAACCTGCAGAGGCACGGCGCGAGGCGGAGGAGTTGCTCAGTCAGTTCGAGGTGCTCTACCCAAACGAGGCGTTGCTGCGGACTGCCCTACGCGGCGCCGCGGCGTACCAGCTCCCCTGGTTCGACGCTCACCTGTGGGCATACGCCGAGCACTACGGTCTGAACGAGATCCTCTCCGAGGACTTCACCGACGGCCGGATGTACGGAACGGTGCGCGCGAGCAATCCGTTTCGCGACCTGTAAGTGGCGGTTCACTCTATCTGGTCGTGCCGAACGTCGCCTGCGTCGAGCGCCGGCTGTTCGGGAAGAACTGGTTCCTCTGGGACCCGCCACGCCATCTGTGGCACTTCGACGCCGGTTCTCTGGCCGGGCTCTGCCGGAGCATGGACCTCGAGGTGGTGCGCAGCGGCCACGACACGATCGCCAATCTCGCTCCCAGTCTTTACCGCGCCCTGGAGCTGCGCGGATGGTCGCGGCTCGCGGCGACCCTTCGCGCCGAGAGGCACGCTCAACGCCCTGACCGCGCCGCTCAACCTGCTGCTCCCGGGGAACGTGGTGTGGGCGCTGGCGCAGCGGCCTGACCCGGCCTGATCCGATGCCGCGTGCGGGACGGGTCTTGCCGCGGGCAATTGGCCGCCCGGCCCGATCCGAGTGGAAACGGGCAAAGTGAAGCTCGTCGGCTTGGAGCGCCGCGTCCCTACTGATCCTGTTGCTCCAATGGTCCGAGCGGGTTTACGCTGACGACAATCGGCGGCGCGGCGTCGGGAAACCAGTGCTGATCCTGCGCCAGGCCGATGACCAAGCGCTGCGGGCCGGGCGTATTCGGCGCATTCACGCACAGCGGCATGCGCACGGACTCGCCCGGCGCCAGATCGTATGGCAGCCGGCCGGCGGCGGAGCTGCCCTCGCGCACGCTGCCCCGTTCATCTTCCCAGCGATACGCGAAGCTGACCACATGCCGCCCCCCCGGCGCGAGCGCCGGCCACGTGGTTGCAGAGCGGTTCTGCACGACCACCTCGACCTCGAACGGCAAACTCGCCGCGACATCGCTCGATACCGAGCTTGCCTCCACCGAGGCGCCGCGTTCATTCGCCGCCACCGGTGCGAGAGGTGTCCCGACCAGCGTGGCGGTGCGGGGACGAAAATCTAAGAATGCCTTCATGAGGTCCAAAGGAGGAGGATTCTGCAGCTCGAACAAGAGGTCGGGCCCAAACGACCCAAGGAGCGTCAGCCCTGGGACGCTGCGCCACCGGCTGCGCTGCGGCAAGGTCATTCCGCTCGTGTGGACGACGATGTAGCGCAGGCCGGTTGCGCGGGCCAGCAGATCGAGTGCCCGCGCATCTGGAAGTGCGCGGGCCAGGGCGATGATGCTGTCCCGGCTTCTCGGCGCCCGCTCCCCATGCCCATTGAGCAACCGCTGCCAATGAAATGTGCTGTGCAGCATGTATTCGCTGGTCATCAGCCCGCTGTACAGATCGCAGCGATCCGCAGGCACTTCGAGCACCGGACCCGGCGGCGCTTTGGCAAGGGCGCCGTACACTTCTGGCCGCAGCGCGGCGGCCGTGACCCGACGAACCGGCTGCGGACGGACCACATCGTACTCCGCAGCGGTGCCGGCGATGAGCGCCAGCCCCACGGCCACCGCGAGCAGGCGTCCGCTCACGAGCCGCGCCGCACCAAGGCCGGCGAGCGCCGCCAGACCGAGCATCAGGAACAGGCCGTAACGGGTCGGCACGTTCATGCTGGAGAACCCAGGGATGACCGCCATCGCCGTGTGATACGGCATGGCGATCACCCGGCCGGCGATCGTCGCTTGCGGCCCCAGGGTCATCGCGTAACAGACGACGGCGACCGCGAACGCGGCAGGGCGAGCCCATGGCACAGGGTCGGCCTTAGCCCGTGGCCGCCACAGAAGTGCAACCATAGCGCAGATCAGCGGGATCATGCCGACGTAAAGGCATTCGCCGAGATCAAGACGCCATCCCCAGGCGCGAAGGGCCACCGGGGGAAAAATGAAGTTCCGCACCAGTCCGCTGGATGCGAACTTCACCCACTCGGACGGCCCTTGCTCAGCGACCACACCCAGCTTCTGGAGGCGCAGCAGCGGGAGCTGGAGAAGGACCATCGCACCCGCAGTCACCGCGATCATCCCCATCCCGAGCCCCAGTCCGCGCCACTTGAACCGGCCACGGCCGACCAGCAGCACGGCCACCACGTAGCCGGCCAGTGCCGTCATCCCCATATAGCCCAGCTCGCGCGAACACAGCGCCTGGAACAGTAAGCAAAGGCCGAAGGCGCTCGCCGAGCGCACTCGAGCGGAACCGAGCGTCCGGTCGAGAAACAGCAGCGCAAGGGGGAGATACTGCCCAGCCATCAAGTCGGAGGACGCGAGGTTTTGAGCGCGAACGGGGCAGAACGCGTAGACGAACCCCCCGAAGAACGCCGCCGTACGCGGCGCTCCCCAGTGGCGAAGCAGAGCGTACAGCGCGGCGCCGCTCAGGGCGACGTTGAGGAGCAGGTTGATCTGGTGCGCTAGAACGGGATTGCCAGATAGGCCGTAAACCAGCCCGAAGATCGGAAGATGTCCAAGCCGCGGTTCGGTTGTCGCCAAGCTCAGCGGGATCGGGTGAAAAATGTTTGCATCAAACAGCCCCCACGGGTTGGTCCACAGCGCATGCCAGTCCCACGCAAGCACCCACATAACCACGTTGACCGTAGGACTGGTGAGCCATCCATCGCGGCGCGCCAGAGGATCGGCGAGTGTGCTGGCCGGCTCAGCAAAGAGGGGAAAAAACAGGCCCCAGGTCAATG
>JBBITY010000008.1:17202-22218 GCA_037440565.1 Desulfurellales bacterium | reverse complement strand
GGCGCAGATCACGGTGCGCATGCCCTTGGCGCGCGCCTGCACCACCAGGGCGGCCATGTCCTCACAATCGTCAGGGGCGGCTGGTCCCCTCACGCAGGGTGCAAACGGTCCACTTGCCCCGGACACGGGTTCCCTCCTTTGGCAAAGGAGGGTCAAGGAGGATTTTGAGAGCAAAGAAACGGACGGGGCGAAAGGGTCGGTTGCGTATGGAAAACACGGGGTGATAACCTCGCGCTGATGGGTGGGAGCCTCGACCTCAATGCGGCGCGCCGCGTCGATACGTGGGCTGGTCTCGCCATCTGTGCGGTCCTGTTTGCGTACTCCCGCGTGCGGGCGTTGTTTGGCGGGCGGCGGCTGGCGCCGCTATGGGCGACTACACCGCCGCTTCCAGGGGCGCCGGCCATCCGACCCCGGCGGGTGCTCGCCATCAAGTTTTACGGGCTCGGCAACATCGTCATGCTGCTGCCGGTGATTCAGGCGTTGCGTGAGGCCCACCCCGGAGTCGAAGTGGATTTTCTCACGCTGGCGGAGAACTGCCCGTTGCTCGACCGCAGCCGGTTGGTCGAGCGCGCGATCGGGATCGAGGTCGGCGGCTACGCCTCGTTCCTCCGCAGTTTCTGGCGCGCCCTCGCGACCATTCGCGCGCGGCGTCCCGATGTGGCCCTCGACTTCGAGCAATTCATCAAGCTGTCCACCATCGTGGCTTTTTTGAGTGGTGCGCCGGAGCGCGTCGGCTTCAACACCGACGGCACCCGGCGGGGATGGCTGTACACGATCCGTGTCGTGTACGCCGACAGCCAGCACATGTCGCGCATCTTCATGCGCCTCTTGCGCGCCTTGCAGATTGACGTCCCGCTGCGGCCGGTCCGGCTGGCGGTCACCGCGGATGAGGAGGCGACCGCGGCCGCACTCTTGCGCGAACGGCATGTGGCGCCCGACCACTTTCCATTAGTGGCGGTGCATGTGGGCAGCGGCGCCAACTTCTACAAGACCGCGCTAAAGCGCTGGCCGCCGAGCCACTTCGCGCAGGTGTGCGACGGTTTGGTCGAGCGCTACGGGGCGGCGGTCGTCTTGACCGGAAAGGGGCATGAGGAACGGGAACTCGTCGCCCAAACCCAGGCGGCGATGCGGTGCGCGGCGATCAATGCGTGCGATCGGCTGTCCCTCGGCGGGCTGGTCGCGCTCCTGTCGCGCTGCCATCTTCTGGTTTCCAACGACACCTCGGTGATGCACCTGGCGGCGGCGTTGCAGGTGCCAGTCGCGGCAATCTTCGGTCCGACGTCACCGATGCAGTACGGTCCGGGCAACGGGTCCGACCTGGTGTTCTGCCAGAACCTCTACTGCAGCCCGTGCCTGACCAACTACAACTACAAGGTCAGCCGCTGCACCGACCCCGTCTGTGTGCGAACGATCACGGCCGAGGAAGTGCTGGACGGCATCGGGAAGCGCTTTCTGGATCCGGACGCACCTTTTCGGGCAGCGCTGCGGTCGAACAGCGGCCCCTGGAGCGGCGGGTCTCACCCTGATTCCGGGGACGCCAACACGCCCTGGCGGTGCTCTGGAGAGCGCATTCGCGGCGAATCGATGTGAGGAGGTCGCGCTGCATCGTCCCTCCGGACCGGAGCAGAATGAAACTCCGTTGCCTTTTCGTTGCCGGGCTCGCCATACTCCCCGCGGGGATGACTGATGCCTCGGATGGAGTCCCCACCAAGTTGATTCTCTGTATGGGCGACAGCATCACTTACGGCGTCACGCAATCCGCGCAGGAGGGCCGGCCATGGCAGCTCGATTCGCTCGGCGGGTATCCGGCGCGGCTGCAACGCCGGCTCGGTAGTCGCGCCCGGGTGTTGAACCGGGGGATCGCCGGCGCTACGGCGGAGCACTGGCTGGCCGGAGAGGTGCTCCGCAATCCCAAGCTGTGGCCCCGCCTGCCGGACGTGTGGCCCGATTTTCGATTCCCCGGACCGCCCGAGGGCGCGTCGAGCCTGGCACAGGCGGTCGTACAGGTTGAGCGCCCCGATGTGGCCGTCATTTTCCTCGGCGTGAACGACCTCACTTTGCCAACACGCGCGAGCAAGGACAAAGTCCCCGAGGAAGTAGCGCGGCGACTCACGGAGCTGCACAGCCAAGTCAAGTCCGTCGTGCCGATTGTGCTGGTGGCGACGAGCCTCCCGAACCATCGCGACCCGGTTGAGCTCCAGCACAAGCTCAACGCGGAAATCCGCGCGGCGTTTTCCAATTACCTGCCGCTGGGCGAGCGCTTTGCCGCAGCCGGATGGGAGGATCTGCTCGGCGACGCGATTCACCCGAACGAGCGGGGCTATGCGGTGCTGGCTGAGATTCTCGCGGACGAGTTGGTCCATCGGCAACTCGTGACCGCGGTCCCTGAGCCGACTGGGGCGGAAACACGTCACGTGGAGTGTCGCCGCGGCGCCGCCCGGGGCGGGTGGCGATGGGATGGGGCGTGATGCGGCGCCTGCGTCCATACGCCGCGCTGGCCGCCCGGGCACTGCAAGCGAACCTGATGCCCGGACTTCCCGTACAAGCTGACGTTCTGCCTCACGTACTGGTGCAACTACGCCTGTCAGACCTGCAATATCTGGAAGATGAAGCCGCGTGACGAGTTGACGCTGGACGAGATTCGGCGCTTCTTTCAGCGCTCCAACCGTTTTGTCTGGATCGACGTCACGGGCGGCGAGGTGTCACTGCGCAAGGACTTCCCGGCGATTTGCGAGGCGATCATCACCAATTGCCGGGACCTGTTGCTACTGCACTTCCCGACCAATGGGTATCTGACCGACAAGATCGTCCAATACACACGTGAGATTACGCGCATGGGGCTGGAAAAGCTGATCATCACCGTCAGTACGGACGGCGACGAGGCGATGAACGATCGCATCCGTGGGGTCGACGGCGGCTGGCGCCGGCAGATGGAAACGTTCCGGCGATTGCGCGAGCTGCCGGGGGTGCATGTCGTCCTCGGCATGACCCTTTCGGCGGCGAACGTCGACCATTTTCCGCAGGCCTTTGCCGCGGCACAGCGCGAGGTTCCGGGCCTCGGTTACCGGGACTTCCACGTCAACATCGTCCACGAATCCGAACACTACCTCGGCAACACGGATTTACGCTTGCGCGCGCAGGTGGCGCCCGAGGCGCTGGTGCGCGCGACCGACGCCGTCGCGAGGCTGCGCGGCCTGGGCTGGTCGCCGGTCGACTACCTCGAACGCGCGTACCTCAAGCGCGTACCCCGCTACCTCGAGACGGGCCGCACGCCGATGCGCTGCCACGCCCTGCGGGCGTCGTGCTTCATCGACTCGTGGGGGCACGTCTATCCGTGCACGATTTACGACCGCAAGCTCGGGAGCCTTCGGGAGACGGAAGATCGGCAGCCTGCGCGAATCGGAGTACGACCTCGAGCGCATCTGGCGCGACGCCGCGACGGCGAAGGTGCAGCGCGAGATCTGGGACTACCGATGCCCTCAGTGCTGGACGCCCTGCGAGGCATACCAGAGCATTTTGGGCAACCTCGTCCGACCCTCGGCGCCGTCCCGTGCGGCAGAACCGGGCCCGGCCGGGCGGGCTGACGAGGTGGAGCCGGCCGCTTCTTAGGTCTTCTATCTCCTGGCGTTCCCGCCTCCCCGATGCCCTTCAACAGCCTGTACTTCGTCGCCTTTCTCCTCGTCGCGCTCGCCGTGTACCACTGGGGCCTGCGGAGCTGGGACGGGCGGAAGCGCTTTCTCCTCGCTGTGAGCTGGGCCTTTTACGCCACCTGGGGCGCGGGCTTCTTGCTGGTTCTCGCGGCCACGACCTGGGTCGACTTCCATCTCACGCGCTGGATATACGCCGCGCGGCGGCGCGTCGAAGAGGCGGAGGCATCCGGCGGCCGCCGCCGAGCGCGATGGCTGCTCGTTGTCGCGCTCGCCTTCAACGTTGGCATCCTCATCTGGTTCAAGTACGGCGCCTTCTTCTATGGGACCGCCGGCGCGTTGATCTCGCTGCCTCCGATGCCGGGCTTCCTCACATACGCCGTGCCGCTTGGCATCTCCTTCTACACCCTCCACGCCGTCAGCTACCTGGTCGACGCCTACCGCGGCGTGCGTCCTCCCAGCGAGCGCTTCAGCGACTTCGCGCTCTACGTCGCCTTCTTCCCGCAGCTCATCGCCGGCCCGATCACGCGCTGGCACTTCTTCGGGCCCCAGCTCCAGGCGATGCGCCGTGTCGACCTCGACGGGATCACGACCGCGCTCGCCTACCTCGCCGTGGGGTACATCAAGAAGGTCGTCTGTGCGGACTCTCTGGGCGTGATCGTGGACGAAGTGTACGCCGACCCGGGCGGCGCCGGTCAGATCGAGATCTGGCTGGCGCTCTATGCGCATGCGTTCCAGATCTACTTCGACTTCTCGGGATACACCGACATTGCGTGGGGCGCCGCGGGGCTGCTCGGCTTCCGCCTGCCGGAGAATTTTCGCCATCCTTTCCTCGCCGAGAACCCGACCGAGTTCTGGCGCCGCTGGCACATCTCGCTCTCGACGTGGCTGCGCGACTACTTGTACTTGCCGATGGTGTCCGCCGCGCACAACACGACATCCCTGCCGGTCATCTGCTCGTTCCTGGTCGCCACCATGTCCCTGGCCGGTCTCTGGCACGGCGCGGCGTGGACGTTTGTCCTGTGGGGCACCAGCCAGGGCCTCCTGCTCGCCGGGCACCGCCTGGTGACCGTGGGGCGGCGAGGGGCGCCGCCTCGCACGCCGGCCTGGCTGCGGCGGGCAGCCACGTTTCATCTGATCGCGCTGAGCCTGGTGCTATTTCGGGGCGGGAGCCTGGCGACGGCGGCGGAGGTCGTGCGGGGCCTGTGGTCGGGCCGGCCGCTGCCGGGGCCGTTCCCACTCGGGGCGCTGGCCCTCGTCCTCTTCGGAGTTGCAACCCACGCACTTGCGCTGCGCGTCGATCTGCTCCCGCAGTGGCTGCGGCTTCCGCTCCCGCTCCAAGGCGTGGGCTATGGGGTCGCCATGGTCG
>JBBITY010000008.1:16862-17156 GCA_037440565.1 Desulfurellales bacterium | reverse complement strand
TCTACTTCGCCTTCTGACGGCGAGCCCCTCGCGGGCGCGGCGGTGGCGTTGCGAAGCGTCCTGCGCGGCGTGCTGCAGCTCGGCGCTGCCTGCGCAATTACGGTGTGCCTCATCCTCGGCTGGACGTGGAGCAACCGCGAGCGGTTGCGGCTCCCCGGCCCGCTGCAAGGCGACGTCGAGACGAAGCTCCTGCCCGAGCTGGAGCGATGGCGGCGGCATCGCACACCGGGCACCGCCGCCGCCGTGCTGTTCGGTGACTCGCGTGTGGACTGCCAGGACGGCGTGACAGTGGGG
>JBBITY010000008.1:7938-16841 GCA_037440565.1 Desulfurellales bacterium | reverse complement strand
GCGCCGCGAGTCACCCCATGGAGGTGGTGGAGGTGGCGCACCGGTTCTTCAGGCCCCAACAGTTCTACTACCTGCTCGATGAGGTCCTCGCCGGTAAGCCGGCGGTTGCGATCATCGAGGTGAACACGGGGGTCCTGTGGCCCACCCCGCCGCCGTTCCTGCGCGGCGCGCGATTCCTCAACTTATCGCGCAAGCTGTCGCTGCGACGCGCGTGGCGGATACGCGATGCGCTCGCCGCGGAGGAGCTGACGCTCTTCGATCCGTTCATCTACCGCCTCGAGGAGAAAGCAGACCTCCTCTTCGTCGTTGACGGGGTGCGCGACTATTGGGAGCAGCGGCTCGAAGGCTATGGCGCGCAGTTCAACCGCCTGCTGGACCTAGCGCAGGACGATCCGCCGAAGGCGTTCAAGTACCGGGCGGATGCCGCCAAGGACAAGGCACTCCGGCGGGCGCCGGAGGGCGACGAGGCCGACCACCCCGTTACGGTCGTGCTGCGGGAGATGCATCGCGAGCTGCGTGCCGCGAAGGTGCAGGTGCTCTTCTACCACCCGCCCGAACGCCGCCGACCGCTGGCAGGTCCTCGCGAGGACCGGACTAGCGAGGCGGTCCGCGTCGCGGTTGAAGCGACTCCCGACCAGTGGCTTGATTTGCGGCATTTGCTGCCGCCGCACGACTTCCGCGATTTCAGTCACCTGTTGCCTTCCGGCTGCGAGCGCGTCGCCGAGGCCCTCCACGAGGCGCTCGACACGCGTCTCCGGTAGCGGCCTGGAGGCAGGGAAGTCAGATGCATTGGAGTCAAGTTCAGCACGACGTTCCGCTCACCCTTCGACGGGCTCGGGATGAGCGGCGCTTGGCACCGAGGCACGTAAGAGCCCAGCGATAGGCCACGCCATGCCGAGGGAACACACGACCGGGCCGACCGCCGAGCAGGTGCTCGACATGCTTGTTGAAGAGATCGCCCGCCTCAACCCGGAGGCGGGGCAGGAGGAGGGGAGGGTCGACCCGGACGCGGCGCTGCTCGATGCGGGCTACGTCGATTCTCTGACCGCTGCGTAGTTGCTGACATGTGTCGAGAAGACCTACTGCGTACACGTGGGTGTCGACCGCCTCGCGGGCGATCTCCTGACGCTCCGCGACTTGGCTGCGTGGATTGCCGCCCGCGCCCGGTGAGCCGGTGCCGAGGTGGCTTGGTTCCTTTCTCGGCGGCCTTGGCGCCCGGCGCAAGACGTACTCTGGGATTGAGGTTAGGCGTCGCGCCGCTGGCCGATGAACAGGAGCGACGCGGCGGCCGCCGCATAGCAGGCCGCGCCGACCCAAAACGTCGCGCCGATCCCCTCGGCCAGCGAAATCGCCACCGCGATCACCGACGCGAAGACCGATGTGACGCCATTGATACCCCACAGCCATGGCGTCAGCGGCGGGCAGCAGCGCAGGGCGAACTTCATGCCGATCGGAAACGCCATTCCCATGAAAAAACCCATGGGAAAGAGGAGTGACACGGCGGCGGCGATCCGCACCGGCATGGTGGCTCCGCGGAGCGCCTGAAGGACCGGCGGCGTGAGCATGCTAAATGCGCCGACAGCTGCCAGCAGGAACCCCATGCGAATCAACGACGGCTGCAGCGGTGCGTCCTCCCGAATGCCCGCCGTCGAGTAACTGCCCACCCCGCTCGACAGGAGGAGCGAAAAGAGCACGACGGAGAGCCCATAGGTGGGATGGCCGAGGAAGATACTGAGCCGCTGCAACTGCGACACCTCGACCAGCAGGAATGCCAGGCCGATGGCGCCAAAGAACACGAACAATGGCCACGAACCGGCGAAGCGCACCTTGCGGGCAGTGAGGATGAGGGGCAGCACGATGAACAGGAGCACCATGACGGCCATGGCAATGCTCAGTGTTCCCAGAACCGTCACCGCCTCCAGGTTCGGCTTCAACGTTGCGTGACCGGCCTTTTCCACCGCCCGCGCGGCGAAGAGGTCCCGGGGCCGGAGCATGTTGAAAAAGAACGGACGGTCGTCTGTAGGAGCCGAGACATCGATGGCAAGACGGTCGGAGACGTTCGATGAGCCGCCCGCCGCGGCCACCTCCCCGTAGAGGGGATCGAGCGATCGCCGGGGGGAGTGGACGAGCTTGTAGCCGTCCGCCGCGTCCAGCTCGTCGAGCTTGTCTAGATCGCCCTCAGTCAGGGGATTCCTTGCCACCACAATCGTTCCTCGAACTGCCGCGATCGCCTTTTCGCCCGTCAATATCGCGATATGCCGGCGCGGGTCCGCCACCCCTTCCGCCTTCAGAGCCGCCGCCGCCAAGGCGACCAGCCGATACATCTCTCCCGGCGGCTCGAAGCACCACCGCGTGAAACTGATGAGGCCGCGCGGAGTCAACCGCTGAAGGAACGTGCGCCACGCCTCCACCGTGTACAGCGAGTTCTCCGACAGTGCGAAGGCACCGGCCGCAGTGGCGGCCCACGTATCGATCATGTTGGCCATGATGATGTCGAAGCGCTCGTTCGACCGGCTCAGGTAACTGCGCGCCTCGTCGTTCACGATCCTGAAGCCGGGAAGGCGCTCGAGATGTCCGGTAAAGTCGCCGAACCGCCCCGTGAGCGCCTCCACGATGTCCTCGTTCATCTCGATGCCGAGGACCCGTTTCTGACCGAAGTTGTGCGCAATCAGCATGTCGCGGCCGCCGCCGACCCCGATGATCGCTACCGACGCGTCGGGGCGCAGTTCATGAACGGCGGGCGATACGTCGTTGGCGAGAATCCGTTGCTTGGGAAGTTCGTCGAATCTCATCAACGCCGTCGCCGCAGCCCCGTCGATCGTCAATAGCAGGCCCCTGCTCTGCGGGTTGCCGGAGATCTTGATCCGCGAGTAAGAGTTCCACCGCTCCAGCAGCGGTTTCGCCTCTTGGTTGCCCTTGGCCCAGTCGACCTGCACCATCGGTTGGCCGCTGGCGAAGCGAAATATCATATGACCGGCCAAGGCGAAGAAAGCGAGGGCGCAGAGCACGGCGGCGTTCATCGCGGCCCGACTCGATGTGTTCAGGGCAAAAAAGACTGCAGCGAGGCCGCACAACCCGCCGATGATCGCCATCACCGAAAAGATGTCGCCGATCGCATCCAGCAGCAGGACGATCAGGATGCAGCCGCTGGCCGCGCCACACAGGTCGGCGGCGTACAGGCGACTCACCTGGGCCGGGAACTTGGTGAGCGCGATGCAGATCACGACGCCGCTCAGGGCAAACGGTATGGAGATGACGGCGAAGGTGATGGCGCGAAGGGTGTTCATCTCGGCGGCGGGGAGCCGCATGTGCACGTGTACCAACAGGCTCAACGCGATGCCGGCCGCAAACAAGGTCGAGAACAGGGTCAGGTGAAAGGCCGCGCGCTCCTCGCTGAAGATCTTGGGTAATAGATAGACTAGGATGGCACCGGCCGAGAGCCCAAGCATCGCGATGGACACCGCGACGAAAGCGAAATGGTACCAGAGAGTCACGCTGAAGAGTCGGGTGATCAGAATCTCCAGCATCAAGGTGCTCAGCGAGATGAGGAAGACCCCGGCGAAGCCTCCCCGATGGAGCCGTTCGGTACTCGTCGTCGACATGGCTATACCGGCCGAGACGCCTCTCGGAGCAAAGCGGAGAGCCCCACTTGACTCAAACCTTCGGGCGCAGTCATCCCGCTCGCGCTGCCCGTGCGGCAATGTAGGCCCACCGCGAGCGAGGCACCGCCCGCCCAAGCAGGCGTTCGAGAGTGGAGAGTCCCCGGCGCGCGATCTCGTACCGTCCGATGCCTGGGAAGCCGAACCGGTAATGCAGCAGAACCCGGCGCAATTGCAGCGGTTCCATCGTCCATACTCGTAAGTTTGTGAGCGGCATACCAGAGAGGAGCTTATGGATGTGCGCGACCGTCGAGGCGCGGATGCCCGCTTCGGCGGGCACGAGGCGCGCCTGCAGCTTGAGGATGGGGTTTCGCCCGTTCGGCTCCAAGAGGCAGAGACAACCCGTCGGAGCCAGGACACGGACGGCTTCGGCGAGCACCGCCTCGGGACGGGCGACATGGTGCAACAGATCGCGGATGAATACCGTGCGAAAGGACCCGTTGCGAAACGGGAGCGCAGCGGCGTCGGCGGCGCTGAAGGCGACGCCGGGCACCCGTTGAGCCGCGAAGGCGAGCTTGGCGAAGAAGCGGTCGATGCCCACGCAACGCACCTGACGGGACAGACGCACCAGGTTGTTGCCCTCCCCGCAACCGATCTCCAGGCACAGACCGGCGATTCCATCGAGCACAGAGGCGAGCAAGGCGTCTTCGGTTTCCGCAAAGCCAGGCGCCCCGGTGGTCCAGCGGAAGCGCTCGGCATCGGCCCGCTCGAAGTAACGCCGCTGAATTTCGTCGGATTCAGTGCCCCGGTTGCCCACCACTATCGCAACCCCGCAGCGGCTTGAGGGCGGTGCCCAATCACCGAAGCTGGGATGCCGCCGACAATCGTATAGGGCTCCGTGCTCTTGGTGACGACCGCGCCGGCCGCGACGACGGTGCCGGTGGCCAGCGTAATGCCCGGCGTGATGACGGCGTTGGCGCCGATCCAGACATCATCGCCGATGGTCGTCGGTTCGGGCCGATGACCTTGCGCGAGAATCGGCCGTTCGTCGAGGTCCCACCGATGCTGCGAGGAGACCACGACGGCATTGGGGCCGATCAAGACGTGGTGGCCGAGCGTCAACCCACCGCGGCCGCTCACGAAGGCGCCGGCGTTGATCGCCAGGCATTTCCCCGCGCTGATCCCGTGACAGTGTTCGATACGCGCGCCCGGATAAATGAACGCAAACCCCTCGAGGTGCCGGAACAGGAGCTGGTAAAACTTGCTGCGCAGCCACATGCCTTCGAAGCCGGGCAGCGACCGCAGCAGCGCCCCGAGGTATTCCTCCACCCATAAACTGGCGAGCTGCCGCCGAGAATGGGCCGCGAAGAAGTTTCGGATGACGTCCGCCGGACGCGCATTCATGTTCCGAGTTCCTCGCTCCTGGTTGGGGGCGGCCCATTCTGGCGCTCTGCGCCGGCGGCCTGGCGCGCTGCCACAACCATCATCTCTCCCAGATAACACTGCCGAGCCCGGGTACGGACGGAACGCGACAGCGGGGCGGCGATAACCCGCGCGGCGCGGCCGAGGAGCGGGTTGAAGATCTGCAATTGCGAGATGACGTGTTCCAGCGTCAACGGCTTGTACGCCCGCTCAACGCTCCGCACGGCAAACCCGCATTGAGTCAGGAGCCGGGCGATGGTCTGCGGGCTGAAGTAGTACAGGTGATCGTTGGGCGCATAGTAGAACCAGTATCGCCGCATGAGGAGCCTCGGGTAGATGCTGGTCACGTTGGGCAGGGTGAGCACCAGCGTACCTTCCGGAACCAGCCAGCGGCACACCCGGTCGAGAAAGGCGGCTGGATCGGTCGTGTGCTCGATGACGTCGAATGCGGTGATGGTGTCATACCGCGCGGTGGGCTCAAAGTCCTCAACCCGTCCGACGTGCGCCGTCAAACCCTGTGCGCGGGCACGGGCCACGGCGCCGGGCGCGATGTCGAGGCCTTCGGCGTTCATGCCGGCCTGCCGCGCAGCATCGATGAACTGTCCCGTCCCACAGCCGACGTCGAGCCAGCGCCCGGGACGCGCGAAGGCGCGGATGGCGCGGAACCGGTGTGCGGCGATGCACCGACGGACGTCTTCGGCCGCGGCATATGGGGCATAAATGCCGCTATCATAGGTTCGCTCATAGTAAGATGCGAGCTGGTGCGGAATGGGCAACGGATCGATGCGCACCAACCCGCACCGGGTGCAGCGAAGGAAATCCTTGCCGCCTTTCTGGAACAGCCGGCGCGTGCGCATCGTGCGGCACACGACACAGGGAACGCTCATTGCGTGAGAAGATCGGCAACGGCACGCGCCGCAACCGCGAGCCCGGCGGGGTTTGGATGCTGAGTGTCGCCAAAGAGCGGGTCGCTCCGTGCCGCGGCCGCGGCGGCGAACGCCGGCCAGAGATCCACACACCGCAGTTCATATTCTGCGCATAGCGCAAGCCACGCGCGCTGTGGATTCAAATTCGGCTGGTCGGTCCCCACTTGATACCGTTCCGGAAAGATGAGGATCGTGAGATCGAGTCCTCGCGCTCGTTCGAGGGCGCGGAGACCTCGCAGCGCCGCCTGTACTCGCTCCCAGCCCGGTCCGGACGGCGCCGCGTAGAAATTCTGGTGCTTGCGAGCGACCCACTGCTCAAGGGCCGCCGATCCGTCCGCCTGATCAGCCCGCCGGCTTTGCCCCGCCTGCTGTGCGCGCTGAAACCAGTGACGGCCCCACCCGTACGCAAAGAGATAGCGCAGGAGAACGTAAAACTCCGCGTGATCGGCTAGCCAGGGGATCTCGTCACGCATGCGTGTGTCGGCAGTCATGATGCCGGAGGCGGTCAGAACCGGTGCGTGATCGAAGTCGTTCAGGCTGACTCCGAGCAGCACGACGTGCGGCGCCAGCTTCAGACCGAACTCCTCCAGGAACGTCAGCTCCGCCAGAGTATTGTAGCCGGGCACACCGCCGTTCAGAACTTCTGTCCTCGGTTGGCCGCGGCGCCTGAGCTCCTGCTCCAGAAACCTCGGGAAGGTTTCGTTCTCCTCGGTGAAATGACCAAAGATGACCGAATCGCCCAACACCAATATCCGGCGCCAGCCGGGCTGGGGCGTGGCCGTGATGCCGGGACCCCGCAGGCCAAACTCGTTCACCCGCACCTGAAAACCCGGTCTTTCCATTTCGAAGCCCGGACGTAACCGATACGGCAGGGTCGGATGGTTCGTTGCCACGTACAGCTTTCTCGGAAAGATGTTCAGACGATCGACGACATCGAGCTGGCGGGCGATCCATTCGCCGAGACCGAAGAAGAGCGCCGCACTGATGACAATGCCGAAGATCCAGCGCAAGATCCTTCGCGCCATCTGCATCGCCCTGTCGCCGCGTCTGTTCATGAGCCTTGATGTGACGAACGCTTCACGCGAGATGGCCTAAAAGAATCAGGAGCAGGCGTGCCGCGCGCGAACACCTTGTAGCCTGCAATGCCCACAGTGCTATGCTCGCGCAAGATCGGATCTGACCAGACGTACCACGATTCCGTGAAGAAGGGGGTCCGGAAATGACCCACGCGCCGAAAACCGAGCTGTCCATCCTCAAGGTGGCGGACCAGTGACGCCTCCGTCCCTCGCGAGCCTTCTCGCTGAATCAGGTTCTCGGTTCGATCCGGCATGATCACGACGTCGATGTGCTGGTCCTCCAGCCAGCGGCGAGCCCGTGTGACGGCGTCGTCATCTGCGAGAGGTTGCCCGGAAGGCGGCTTCAGCGGCAAGGGGGGCGTCCCAGCGAAGCGAGCCAGCAAGTTGACCCAGCGGGCGTTCCGATGGACGAACACATCGGCCTTGAACTTGCGTCCGTGCACGACCGATGTTCCCGGCTGAACCAGCGCTGGCCATACGGCATCGTAGGCAAACCACGCCCTGTACGGATACGCCACGATCAGATCGCGCCCCGTGGCGGCGCTCTCCCGCAACCGGGCGATAGTTGTCCTCACCTGCTGCTGCGGCCCGAGACCGAGGCGGAGACAGTGGCTGCCCGTCAGAATGGCCGTGTAGCCAAGCGCGACTGCAGCCATGGCCATGCCGGCCCGCCGACTGACCGACCACAGACGTTCCAGAGCGACGCCCGCCGCACCGGCCAGGTACGGGGCGAGCGGCAAGTAGTAGCGAGCCACCACCGTCTCCGCTGCGCCTTGCACGAGGTAGAATGGGCCGATTGCTGCCAGCACGACGCCGAAAGCGCGCGGGTTGATCCACGCGAGCGTCCCCAGCCCGATGGCGCTCACAACATACACGGGCCAGCCCAGCATGTACGGCAGCACCACGACGAGGCCGTACACATACCGTAGGTACATCCACCCTTGTCCAGCGAGGTCCTCCCCTGGCTGGCCGGCAAAGAATCCCCCCAACAGCAGCCAAGACAAGGCACTGGAGAATTTCTGCCAGGCGAACGCAGCGGGGGCCATCCCCAGTGCGAAGCCAGCAAGGACACTGACGCCTCCCGCCCCCAACAGTCTCAGCTTCGGGCTGAGCGGCGCGTTGGGCCACCGCAGCGCGATCCACGCGGGAATCGTGAGCCCGGAAAGCCCGGTGTATTTTGTCGCCCCCGCCAGACCGGCCAGGGCAAACGCCGCGAGTAAGCGGATGTGGTTGCGTTCGTCGGCCGCCATAACAGCTTGATGGGCCGCAACCAGAATCAGCAAGATCATCGGGACGTCGGAAGTGACGCGATGACTCTCGAGTACATGCACCGGCGACAGGGCGAAGGCCGCACTGGCAAAGAGGGCCGCCCGCGTCCCGCACAACCGGCGCACGAGCAAATAGAGGATGCCGACCGATGCGGTCGCGACGACCGCCGTGAAGCCGCGGGCGAGCAATGTCAGCGTGGCGAGCTGGTCCGTAAACCGTGCCGCCGGCGCCCCGGGTCCGAGTTTGGCCAATGCGAGGAGCTGGACCTGTAACGGTGCCTCCGGGACGTCGATCGTCTGACCGCTCGCGAGAGACCACAGCAAATAAATCAAACCGAGCGAGTAGACCATGACCGGCGGGTGGACGAACATCTCGGGCACGAATTCACCGTTGCCCACCAGTCGCCCGGCCGGCCGGATAAAGTGAACATAATCGTCCGGAAAATTGTAGCCGGGCAAGCCCCAATCGAGCCGAAAGACGCGCAGCGCCAGACCCAGCGCCAAGATTCCCACCAGCCCTGCTCGTCGAGCCACGGGGGGCTTCTCAGCAGGTGCTGGCTTACCGCCAGCTTCGAGCGGTCTACCAAGCCCGAACGGCACTGCGATCCATTA
>JBBITY010000008.1:5574-7902 GCA_037440565.1 Desulfurellales bacterium | reverse complement strand
CAAGATCGTCCGTCGCGGCGTTGGTCTCGGCCAAGCCCCTCGTCTCCAGCGTGGCCACCCTGTGAGGTGGGCGACCGCTGCGGAGAGGGGGGTGAACCCTTGCCTCGTGTGCACGGGTGCACTGGACACTGTTCACCGTTCACTGGTAACTGGTCACCGGTCTCGGTTCACTGGTCACGGGTCTTCTGCGGATGGCGCGCGAAACGCTGGATGGCTTCAGCCGGCTTTACGAATCATCCGGGCGGCTCTTCCGGGCGGTGCGCCAGCACCGGATCGATGAGCGCACGATTCGCGTCGGGACGGACCGCTTCTATGTCGATAGCGTCGATCGTCTGTTGGGTGCGCTCGCCTGGAAGTTCGGCCTCAGCGGTGCCGGCGAACGCGCGCTGATCGAGCGGGAGGTGCGGCCGGGAATGGTCGCCGTCGACGTCGGGGCCAGCATCGGGCTACTCACCCTTCGCTTGGCGCGGAGGGTCGGTCCCGCCGGACGCGTGTATGCGCTGGAGCCGGAGCCGCGCAATTTTCACCTCCTATCGCGCGCCGTTGCTGACGCGGCGTTGACCCAGGTGAGCGTGCATCAGGCAGCCGCCGCCGATCGTCGGGGCTGGATACCGCTGTACGTATCCGCGGTGAACGCTGGCGATCACCGCACCTTCGAGAGTGACGGGCCGCGGCAGATGGTGAGTGTCCTGGGCATTGGCCTGGATGACCTGCTGGCTACCGAGGGGCATGTGGACATCGTCAAGATCAGCGCCTGCGGCGCTGAGGCGTCCGTGCTGCGTGGCCTGCACCGAACGATCGCGCGCAATCCGGATCTCCGTATCCTGTGCGTCGTGCGGCCGGACCTGTTGCGCCGGGCCGGCGTCGGGGCGGCGGCGTTCTTTTCGCCGCTGACCGCAGCGGGCTTCGTTCCACATCAGATAGCGCGGGACGGCCGGTTTGCCCCGATTCACCCCGCCATGGCATGGTCGACCGCCGTGGCGGATGGGCGGGTGAGCCTGTATTTCCGGCGCGCAACTCCAGCCACCAGCTCTGGCCCAACGCCTTCGACGTCGGCTCGGGTTCCTCAGTAGCCCGCGAGGCTGGCAATACCGTTGAGCACGCGCAACGCCGGATGCGCCTGCGGCCGGTATCGTTCGCCGTGCTCGACATACCAGTCGTAGGCCTCGATCATGAGCTGCACGTTGCTGCGCTGCGGCTCCCAGCCGAGCACCGCCCGGGCGCGGGAGATGTCGAGGATGAAGGTCGAGTCGGCGAGCAGATAGTGCTCCGGGACGATCGGCGACCAGCCGACGAAATGGAGCGCGCGGGCGGCATTGCGCAGCAGCGCCGCCGGCAGGCGCACGATCCGAGACCGCGACGCTGCATGGTCGATCAGCGCGCTCACCTGCTCGTACACGGTCGGAACCGAGGCGGGATCGGCGCCGACGTTGAAGATCCCGCCGCGGCTCTCGGGAACCTGAGCTGCGAGAAGGCATGCTTCGGCGACGTCCCAGGCGCTCACCATCTGCACCCGATTGGTTCCCCACCCTAACATGTAGACCGGTCCGCCGGTGCGCACCCACTCGAACAGCATGACGAAAATCCCGGTCATGCGCGGCCCGAAGAGGCTCATCGGCCGCAGCACGGCCACGTCGAGGCCCTGTGCGACGGCGCGCCGGCAGAGGTCCTCCGCCTCCAGCTTCGAGCGGCCGTAGGCGCCGAGCGGCTGGGTCGGGTGATCCTCGGCACAGGGAACGCTCCGCGGAACGCCGTACACGCCGGAGCTGGACACGAACACCACTTTGCGGACGCCGCCGCGCTCCGCCGCGTCGAGCGCGTTGGCGACGCCGCGCAGGTTCATGTCGTAAATTTGCGCTTCGCTGAGACCTGCAAACTGCGGCTTCATCCGCTGCGCGGCCGCGAGGTGGTAGATGACCTCGACGCCGCGCGCGGCCTCTTCCAGCCGCGCCGCGTCGCGCATGTCGGCTTGCACGAACTCGGCGCCGCGGCAGTCGTCGGCATCGTCCGGCGGCAGCAGATCGAGCAGGCGCAGGGCATCGCCGCGCGCGCGAAGCAGGGTGGTCAGGCAGTGACCGAGGAGACCGGAGCTGCCGGTGACGAGGGCTCGCATGAGCGCCCAAAAAAACTAGCCAACGCAGCCGTGGGTTGCACGCGCGACTGGGGCCGCCCCCGGGAGGAGAACCGCTGGGCGCCCCCCGGTTGATCGGCCCGGCTCACTCCAGCCGCAACTCGTCGAGGCGTGCGGACAACGCCGCGAGCACGTCTGCGTACGCGGGATTGCTCGCCAGGTTCTTCAGCTCGTATGGATCCGCGCTGAGGTCGTAC
>JBBITY010000008.1:0-5564 GCA_037440565.1 Desulfurellales bacterium | reverse complement strand
GAAGACCGGCGGATCGATGCGAATGTACTTCCAGCGCGCCGTCCGAACCCCGCCGTACGTCGGCACGATGAAGTTTTTCCAGTACTCGATCAGGAAGTCTTCGCGCCACGGGGCCGTGCCGTCGAGCAGCCCACGCAGGCTCCGGCCGTTCACGGCGGGCGAGATGGGGACGCCGGCCAGCTCGGCGAAAGTCGGGGCGAGATCGATGTTGAGGACAAGTTCTTCCATCGCCCGCGCCATCGGCGCCAACGCGGGGTAGCGCAGCACATACGGTACCCGGATGGACTCTTCGTACGGGGCGTCCTTCCCTTCCAACCAGTGCTCGCTCCACAGGTATCCGTTGTCGGACGTGAAGACGATCGCGGTGTTGTCCTCCAGGCCGAGAGCGCGAATCCTGCCCAGCATGGCGGCGATGGCTTCGTCGACGGCGAGCAGCGTTTCGAGCTGGTCGCGATGGAACCTGTCATTCCGCTCGTCTCGGTCTGGCGCCTGGTTCTGCGGCAGAGACCAGAACCGGACCCAGTTCGGCTTGTCCGAGACATCCGGCTCCTTCCAGCTCGGTGGCCGCCACGGTGGCACGTCGGCGTAAGCACCGATGTGGCGCGACGCGGGTATGGCCGGCCCATGCGGTGCCGCTGGGGCAAGAAGCAAAAAGAACGGCCGGTCGGCGTTGGCATCGATGAAGTCCAGTGCCATGTCGCGCAAGACATCGGTCGAGTAATCGGCATCCGTGCTCCCGTACTGGCGCAACTTCCCATCCTCGTTCAGCGTGTACCCGTAGTACAGGGGCGCGTCTTCCACGAACGCGCGCCAGGTGTCCCACCCGGGCGGCACGTGAGTCGGGATAAGGTAATAGCCGTTCATGTATTTCCCGAGCAGGGCGGTTCGATAGCCCGCGTCGTGCAGCCAGGTGGCGATCGTGGAGCGGTCGTCGAAGACGGTCGCCCCGCCTTCGGGCGGGCCGTTCGCCCGCACCCCCGTGTTGTGTACATACTGGCCAGTGAGAAAGCTCGAGCGGCTGGGGCAACAGAGCGGTGTGGTGACAAATCCGTTCGTGAAGTCAACTCCGCGCCCGACCAATTGATCCGTTACCTGCTGCATGTACCCCACGGTGTCCCAGCGCTGGTCGTCGGTGAGGATGAGGATGATGTTGGGCTGCAAGGGCTGCGGAGCCACGCTGCCGGCGATCCGCTCGAGGGCGGGGCGGAGACAGTTGGTCACCTGCTGCGGATCGATGGGATTGCCCGGAGACGGGATGGCCTCGGCACAGGGGGCGCCCATGACTGGTACCTGTGTGCCACCCGCGTCGAGCACGGCTTTGACCGCACAGCGGTCGCTGAGCGGCGCAAACGCGACGGGCGACACGAGCTGGCGGCGCTCGCCTGCCATCCGCTCGCGCAGCCGCCGGGAGAGAAAGCGCCTGCCGGCCCTGGCAATCGCCCGCTGGCAGCGGAGCTGTGGATACAGGGGGGTCGTGGGCGGATTTTCCGGCAGCGTGCTGAGCAGTACTGTCATCGCATCGGTCAAGGCGGCCTCGGCACAACTGGGAGGAGGACGAAGGCTGCAGCTCGCGCTCGCCCCGAGATTCAGCCGCTGCCGTGCACAGCGCAGGGCGGAGAGGAGGCTGATCTCGAAGGCGCTGATCTCTTCGGATTGCGTACACGCCGCGGCCGCGCCTGAAGCGTCGAGAGCGATCATGCCGGCCAAGAGGACGGCGACACAGCCTGTGGTTTTCCGCACATGCTTCCACTCGCGCATAGGCGAACTTTCCTCCGCTGCACTCTGGGTTCCGAGGTGGTGAGCGGCTTCAGGCGCTCCCTCCGACCTTCCACCCTACTGCCGATCAGACACGACGGTCAACCCGTTTGCGCCCGCATCGCCCTTCCTCGTCGCGTCCGGGATTGGAGCTTATCCGTCCTGCGGCGCGGCGCGTTCCGCCTGCAACTGCCGCAAGAGCTGTGCGGCTGGCTGATTCTTCGGGTCGCGGCGCAGGACACGGCCGAGCGTTTGTCGCGCCAGAGGAACCTGTCCGCTGTTCGCCTGAGCCTCTGCAAGCTCAATCGCCCACTCCAAGCGCTCGGGTTGGAAACGCACGGCTTCCTGCAAGCGCTCCGCGGCGGTCGCCCACTCGCCCTGGCGCGCGGCGATCTGGCCGAGCAGGTAGAAAGCCATCGGGCGCAGCGCTTGGTATTCCCCGCCCATCTGCAGTGACCGCGCTAGCTCGGCACTGGCTTCGCCATCCTTCCCCCGCAGAAACAACACCGCCCCCAAGTTGTAATGCAAAAACGCGCCGATGCGCCGGAAAGCGTGCACCGACTCGCCGCGTTCATACAATCGCTCCGCCTCCCGCAGCTTCACTTCAGCTTCGGCCAGCTTTCCGAGATTCAAATACGTCACGCCGAGATTGAGCCGCAGGCGGGGGTTGGCCGGCGCCTTGGCGACCCCATCCTGGTGTAAGGCGATTGCGTCGCCCCAGAGCGCCGCCCGCTCGAAGGTCAGCACGGCGAGCACTACTAGCGGAACGGCAACCAGTCCGCCGAAGAGTCGCGTCCGATCCGTGAGCGACCGGCGCGGCTGCCGCCGCCCCGTCATGCTCCAGGCGACGGCCGATGCGCACAGCATCCAGCCTACCAGCGGCAGGTACATGCGCCGCTCCACCGCAATATCGGCAATCGGCAACACCGAGGAGGTGGGGGCGAGAATCACGAACGTCGCGAGGACGGCGAAAGTGAAGAAGGGCTGCGAGCGAACGGTGCGAAAAGCCAAAGTGACCAGGAGCACCAGCAGCGCGAGGGGCAGAAGGACGCCCGGCTCCCACGGTGACGTGGCGAGCGGCCAGTCATAATCAAAATTGAGACCAATCGGCAGGACGACAAGGCGCAAGTAATGGGCGATGACGCCGAACTGAGTCATCAAGTAGGCGCCCCCGCCGAAGCGCTCGAAGCTGATGCCGGCCGTCGCGCCGTATGTTCCGAACTCGCTCGGGGACGTGTAGGCGCGAAAGGCGAGGAAAAGACCACCGGCCGCGAGCGGCAAGGCAGCGGCGCCCACCAGCCACCAGCGCGGCCGGGTGCGCCGCCACTGCCCGCCGGCCAGAAAGGACCAATCGTAGATGACCAGGACGCCGGGAAGGGTGGCGGCGATCTCCTTGCTCGCCAGGCCCGCGGCGGCGCAGACGGGGATGCCAGCAGCCGCCAGGCGGCGAGTGGCTACTCGGTCCGTCGTTGCCGCCGCTGCGTACAGCACCAGGGTGAGCAACATGAACAGCGCCACCAGTGTCTCGCTCCGGCTGGAGATGTACGCCACCGATTCGGTGGCCAGTGGATGCGCCGCGAATGCGGCCGCGGCCACCCAGGCGATGGTGCCGCGCCGGCCGCCGTAACGGGCGGCGAGTGCCGGCAGCCCCAGCGTCTGCCACGCCCAGACGTACACGAGCAACACGTTGAGCGCGTGCAGGAGAATGTTGGTGGCGTGGTAAGGTCGCGGCTTCAACTGGCCGAGCGCGTAGTCGAGCGCGAACGAAAAATCCGTCAGCGGCCGCGTGCTGAACACCGCAAACCGCCAGAGGGGGAATATGGAGCGGACCAATTTGCTCTGCACGATGGCGTTCGGATCGTCGAAGACGAACGGCCCGTCGAGGCTGCGCACATACAACGCAGCCGCCAGTCCTGCCAGCGTGACCGCCGCCAGCAGGTGTGCCATCCGCTCCGGTCGCGCGCGTCGCTCCGGAGGCTTGCCCTTGCCTGCCATTGAAATGTGCCACCGTAGCCAAATCTCCGCCCGAATTGAACCCGCACGCGGCCCGAGTGCCCGAGGGGACAACTTGACAGTGCGGTGCAAGACGAACTACTAGGGTAGTGAAAAGGGGGGCGCGTTCTCCGCAATGGGGGCACCCCCACTAGCACAAAGTCTCGGTGCACGGTGCCGATGCGGCACGGCGGAAGCAGGAGGCCACGATGATGTCGCGACGTCTGATGCTCGGAGCGGTGATTGCGGCGTTGGGCAGCGCGCCTGGGGCTTTGGCGGACACGGCGACGCTGACGGCTTCGGGTGACACCTACCTGCGCGGCGGCACCAACGCGAACAGCAACCAGGGCAGTGCACTGTTCCTGCGCGTTCAGCGGACGGGCCCGAATCGCGCCCTCGTGCGCTTCGATCAGGCAGCGATCCTCGCTGCGACCGGAGGGGGGACTCTGGTGTCGGCGAGCCTCGAGCTGTACCGGGGGTTCGCGTCGAGCAACTGGGGTAGCGGGCGGGCGGTCGATGTCCATCGCATGACAGCGGACTGGACCGAAATGGGCGCCACGTGGAATTGTCCCATCGACACGGACACGAGCAACGGCGACCCGGACTGTGCGACGCAGTGGAACGGCGGAACCTTCAACGCCACGCCTACTGACTCGATGATCCAGACAAACGGCACCACCGGTGATGCCTTGTGGGACGTCACCGCCGACGTCGCGGCGTTTCTCTCCGGCACGCCCAACTACGGCTGGATCGTGAAGAAGAACGCCGAGAACCAGGACGGCCAGGTCGATTACACCTCGCGCGAAGAAGGGACCGTCGGCCACCCCCCGCACCTGGTCATCAACTTCATTCCGCCGACGCCGACGCCGACCCGGACCCACACCAGTACAGCCACCGCCACGAGCACGCGCACACCGACAGCGAGCGCGACGAGCACGATTACGCTGACGCCGACCATTACCAACACGCCCGTGGACACCTTCACGCCGACCGCCACGTCGACCGTTACGCTCACGCCGTCGATGACGCCGACTTCCACGCCGGATCCCCAATGCGGTGCGGCTCCGCTCACCGGCTGCCTCCAGCCCGTGGTGGAAAACAAGGCGCTCTTCCTCCTCAAGCGCAGGCTCGGTGATCCGAGCAAAAACCGCCTTTTGTTCAAATGGCTGGCGGGTGAGGCAACCAGTCTCATGGACCTCGGCGATCCGCGTCCGAGCGGCGGCACGATTTACTCGCTGTGCGCCTACGATGAGCAGTCCGGCATCCCGAGCCTCGTATCGAGTGCGATCGTCCCGGCCGGTGGGACGTGCGACGGCGATGCGTGCTGGGAGGCGACCGGCACGAGAGGGTTCAAGTACAAGGATCCGATTGCGAGCGCGGATGGGATATCGAAGGTCCTGCTCAGGACCGGTGCATCTGGCCAGGCGAAGATCATCTTCAAAGGAAAGGGCGCGGACGTCGACATGCCGAATCTGCCGCTGGATCAGGACCCGACGGTGATCGTGCAGGTGAAGAACACAAGAGGGGTGTGCTGGGAAGCGCGGTTCAGCGGCCCGGCGACAAAGACCACCTTCGAAACGTTCAAGGACAAGAACGACCCGCCGCTGACCCCGGCACCTACCGGAACGGCGACCGAGACACCCATCCCCACCGACACGCCGGTTCCCACCAATACGCCGATCCCTGCCGACACGCCGACTGCGACAGCGACCGGCACGGTGACGGAGACGCCGACCCAGACGCCCACGCCGACCAACACGGTGGCGGCGGCCACGCCCACGCCGGGCGGGGCAGGGATCGGCACGCACCAGTGCACG
>JBBITY010000007.1:0-22679 GCA_037440565.1 Desulfurellales bacterium | reverse complement strand
GATAGCGCCAGTTCTCCTGGCCCTCTTTCGACAGCGAGATCACGAGGTAGTCGCGCCGGTTGCTGCCCATCGTGTGACCCGCCGCGACGACCTGGTCGTCGCGCGTGAGCACCAGCCCCGCCGGAAGCTCGATCGTCTTCGACGCATAGTCGAACTGCCAGAGCACTTTGCCGTTAGCGTCGAGGCTGAGCACGCGCCAATCGGCGCCGCGGCCGACATCGCCGGCGACGTAAATCTTCCCGTCCTGGTCCACCGCCACGGCGTACGGCGCATTCGCGTCGGAGCCACTGCGGAACTTGTACTCCCAGTCCAATACCAGCCGGGCGGCCGCCGACGCATCATCGATCGCCGCCTGCGGCGCCTCCTCAGCGGGCTCGCTCTCGGCGGGCCCGCCGATCGTGCGCCGGCCGCCCGTCGAGTCGACGACTCGGATGCAATTGCAACTGCCGTCAGCTACGTACAGGGTGCCTTGGGCGTCAACGGCCATGCCCGTGGGCGAGAGCGGACGGCGAGACGAGGGACCTTGCTCGCTGGGCACTCCCGCCTTGTCGGGACCGATCACACTCTCGATGTGCCCGTCCGGCGCCAGGCGCATCACGCTGGTGCCCGTCGCGAAGTAGACCGCTCCACGCGGATCGGATGCCACCACGGCCGGAAAGCCGATGCTTTGCTCGGTGGGCGGCACGTCGGGACCGGAACGACCCGGCGGCCCGCCGCCCGCCAGCACGATCATCGCGCCGCGCCGGTCGAGCTTGCGGATGCGCCCGTTGACGGTGTCGGCGATCAGCAGGTCGCCCGCCGGATCGACTGCCAGCGACGGCACCGGCCCGATGCCGCCCTCGCCGCCTTGCCCTGCCGCGGCGACGGTGCCGATGGTCCCACCGCGCGCCACCTTGCGAATGCGTCCGTTGCCCAAGTCTGCAATGTACAGATTGCCGTCGCGGTCGACCGCGGCGCGCAGGTTGAGCTGGGCTCTGACTGCCGGGCCACCGTCGCCCGCGCTTCCTGCCACGCCCGTCCCGGCGACGGTGGTGATCACCCCCGCGCGGTCCACCTTGCGGATGCGGTGGTTGCCGGAGTCCGCGATATAAATCTCCCCGGCGTCGTCGACCGCCAGGCCCGTCGGAAGGTTCAGTTGAGCCTCGGTGGCAGGCACTCCCTCGCCCGCGTCGCCGGCGCGCCCCGTACCGGCGAGGTTGCTGATCTCGCCCGAGGCGAGGGCAATGCGCGCGATGCGATGGTGGAGCCGGTCCGAGACGAGGAGGTCACCCGACGGGTGAAGCGCGACGCCGCTCGGTCCGTCGAGGTCGGCGAAATGGAGGACGCGCCGGGTCTCCTCCGGGCCGGGATCGCTCAATACCGCGACGCGGGCCCTGCCCCGATTGATCAGCACCGTGACGTCGTTCGACCGCATGTTCGCCGTGATCAAGTCGAGCAGCCCGTCGCCGTTGACATCAGCCGCGCCCACCGTGCGCGGGTGGACGCCGACGGGAACGTGCTGCGTCGGCAGGAAGCCCCCCTTTCCATCGGCCAGCATGATCGACACGTCGCTCCCGGCGGTATCGGCGCTGGCGAGGTCGAGCCATCCGTCGCCGTCCAAATCGGCCGCGGCCGCGTGGCGCACGCCGGGCCCGGCGGGCAAGAGTGCGGTGCGGGGAAACTCGCCCGTGCCGTCGCCGTAGAGGAGGTACAAGCCGTTGCGCATGATGTCGTTCCACACCATGTCGAGATGCCCGTCGCGATCGAGGTCAACAGCCAGGACGCAGTACAGGGAGTGGCCTTCGTAAGTGAAATCCCGCGGCGCGGAAAACGTCTGGCCGTCGCCCGTCCCGAGGAGCACCGATACGCTGTTGGCGCCCCAGTTGGTCACCGCCAGGTCCGGATGCCCGTCCGAGTTGAAATCGCCGGCCGCAACCGAGGACGGCCACTTGTTCGTGACGTGCGAGGTCACCGAGAAATAGCCATCGCCGCGGCCGAGCAGGACGGACACCTTCGCCTTCTCGTTGGCGACAGCGATGTCCAGAATTCCGTCCCCGTTCAAATCCGCAGTTGTGGCCAGGAATGGTCGCTTTCCGGTCCGAAAGACATGCGCCCCTGCGAAGCGGCCGTGTCCGAGCCCCTTGTGCACTGCGACGCCGCCGCGCTTCGTGGCGGCCGTCGCCAGGTCCGGCCAACCGTCCCGGTCGAAGTCACCGACCACGATGCCGCGCGGCGCGTTTGCCGTCCGGAAGTCCTTCGGACCATCAAACGAGCCGTCCCCTTGCCCGAGGTAGATCGACACCGTGTCGTGATTCGGATTGGTCACGGCGAGATCCGCATCGCCGTCCCCGTCCAGATCCGCTGCCACGACGGCGAACGGCTCGCCGCCGCCCGGGAGCGAGCTGGCGTACAGATCGAGGCCGAGCTGTTCGGCGGGGGGCGCCGCGGCGGCGCGCGCGGGCGGCACCGCCAGGGCAACCGAGCGAGCGATGAGCGCCGCAGCAAGGATGCGCTTCCCCCTTCGAAAAAACCTGTCCTGAGCTGCTCCTCGTCGGCAGCTTTGCGCGGCGCGACGATTTTCCGCCCGCCCCGAGCGGGGGAGCATTGCTCCACCCCCGGGGATTTTTCCCCAAGCTCCGAGCGACGCCCCGAAGAGGTGGCATTCACCCCTTCGGGGTGGGTGCGTACCCGCGCGCCGGGTAAATTTTCTCGCCGGGAGAACGTGCGGCATGGCGTGCCCCTACTACAGAACGCCGCCGAAAAAAAAGGCCCCTGGGTCGAGCGACCCAGGGGCCTCATCTCAGGCAGCGCCGTTACCCGGCACTGGTTTCCAGCGGCTCACTGGCAGAACAAGTCGATGTCGACCAAGATATCGCCGATGGTGGAGGCGTAGAACGTGCGCTGGCCAACCATCTCCAGGCCCGTCAGCGTGCTGTTGCCGATCGTGCCGCACGGAATCGCCCCACCCGCACCGCTGACCGGACCGAGAGTCCCGCCGATGTTCTGTGCGTTCAGGGTGACGCCGGTGGAGGAACCCGTCGTCAACGGCGCGCACGCCGTCCCGACGTTGATCGTCACGTCCGAGCCATCGCACGGATCGGCGTCGGCCGGCTCGACGGTTAGATCGAAGGCCAGTTGGCACGCCAGTCCGCCCGGCGGGGAAGCCGCGCCGCCCTGGGTAATGCAGGTGCAGTCGCAGATGTTGCCGAAGCCCACCCCGTCAGGCCCGTTGCAGGAACCCTCGCTGATAGCGAGGCACTGCGCGTCGCTGGTGCAGGCACTTTCGGTGCCGAGGGTGCAAAAGCCCTCGCAGGCCCCCTCGAAGACATTCCCCGCGCCGCCGCACAACGTGGCGCACTTGGCCTCGCAATCCGCGTTGCTCGTGCAGCAAGCCGGATGGCCCGGGGTCAGATTGCAGTTGAGCCCAGGATTGTTCATCGCCCGGTTGCCGGTCGAGCTGAGGTCGAGGGCGTTCCCGCCATCGCAATCGATCTCGTCGAGCGCCGGCCCGCCGGTGACGCAGGAACCGGTCGGCGCACCGACACAGGCGACGAATATACCGAACACGTTGATCGGAGCGAACGCTTGCACCCCGCACTTGCAGGACGCCTTGCCGGTCGCCAGATCAGGCTGATCACAGCTGATGTCCACTGCGCCGGTCGTCGGACCGCCCAGGGCGCCGAGCTGGGTGTACAGCGTCAGCGAGCTCGGGGCCGTCAGCGTGCACTTGTGGTCGCCGAGATCATGGAGTGGGTAACAGCTCCCGTTGACACTGCCGTCGTCGAGCAGGTCGCAGTTCGCGTTCCCGCCCGTCATGTTGTTGATAGCCAGGCACGCATCGCAACTCACGCGATCGCCGATGCAGTTGGCGAGATCTTCCGCAGTGGCTTTACTCGCGCAGGCGCCGTCTTCCGTGCCGGCATGTGGAAGTGGGAGGCACTTGCCTGTGATGTCCGCTTCGAGCTTATCCTCGACACCCTCCGCCTTGGCATCGTTCACGGCGGTGGTCACGCAGCCCTCGAGGTCGTCGATGCTGTTGATCGCCGGCAGGTCCTTCGCGCAGCCGCGGAACGCCTTCAGCTCCGTGTCGTACTTCTTCCCGGCGCGCTTCGCCATCGCGTCCTGGCACTTGTCACCGGCCACGACGCCGTCGGGCGGCACACCGAGGATAGCTCGGATGATGTCGTCGGTCCCGTTTTCGATCCCATCCGCGATGTCGTCCGGATCGCTGTTCACCCCGAACGGCGGAACCGGATCGCACTTCGCGCCGGTGGCGAACGTGTCCTGCAGCTTCACGCGCTTCTCGGCGGCCTTGGCGCCCTCGGCGTTCACGCACGCGCTGATGTCGCCGCTGCCGTTCTTGACGCAGCTCCGGTTGTTCTTCTGCTCCTGGTTGCCGACGTTGCGGCCCCCCTTGTTGACCGCATCGCTGCATTTTCTCTCGTCGTCGCTCAGCGCCGCGAACGCGCTCGACGAGAGGGCGAGCAGCAACGCCGCGCCGGCGGCGCTCGCCACGGTCAAAAGCCTTCCTCTGGTGCTCATTACAAGCCCCCCTTTCGCTGGTTTTCGTGGTCTCACGACCACTTTCGTTTTCCCTTTGGATTGCCGCCGGCGAACGCCTGGCGGCGACCTACGACACACCCTCTGGCCATCACTGCTACAACACTCGTTCACTCTCGGTCAAGAGATTTGTAGGGGGGGTTTGGGCCACGGCAAAGGCGCCGACGGAGCCTCCATCCGTCGCGAGGCGCGCGCCCCGGCGGGTTGGAAGCGCCGGTGGAAATGAGCTAGGGGCAGGTCGAGAAGCTGCCCGCAGGGGCGGTCGCGCGGAAGGGCCACGGTTGCGCATCCTGCACGTCACCCCGAGCTTTTACCCCGCCTGGGCGTACGGCGGCATCCCGCGCTGCGTCTACGAGCTGTGCCGGGCCTTGATGCGGCTGGGGGACGAGGTGGCCGTCTGGACCACCGACGCCTTCGATGCTAAGCGCCGGATCGAGGAGCGGGAAGCCTTCGTGGAGGGCATCCACGTGCGGCGTTTCCGCAACCTGAGCAACCGTCTCGCCTACCATCGCCAACTGTACTTGCCCCCCGGCATCCTGCTCGCGCCCTGGCGCGACCTCGTCTATTTCGACCTGGTGCACATCCACTCGCACCGCCACCTCCTGGAAGCTCTAGTCGGGGCGGCGGCGGCACGGCGCCGCATCCCGTATGTGTTCACGGGCAACGGCACGGTCCCGCCGATCGAGCGCTACGTGCTGATCAAGCGCACCCTGGACCTGATCGGCGCGCGGTCCATCTTGGAGCACGCGGCGGCCTGCATCGCGGTCTCCGAAGCCGAAATTCCCCATTACCGCGCGGCAGGTGTCGACGCTGCGCGCATCCGGGTGATCCCGAACGGCATTCGGCTGGAGGAGTATGCGACGCTGCCCGCGCGCGGGAGTTTCCGGCGGATGCTCGGGCTCGGCGACGCACCGCTCGTCGTCTTCGTCGGCAAGATCACCCCGCGCAAGGGGGTCGACGTGCTGCTGCGCGCCATGGCTCGCCTGCCGGCGAACGTGCAGCTCGTCGTGGCCGGCAACTTCATGATGCCCGAGCGACCGCTCCGGCAACTGGCGGCCGACCTGGGCATCGCAGAGCGCGTGCGCTTTCCCGGCCTCTTGCTCGGCGACGAGCGGAACGCGGCCTACGTCGACGCCGACGTGGTCGCCTATCCGTCGACCGACGAAATCTTCGGCCTGGTGGCCGCTGAAGCGTTGATGTGCGAAACGCCCGTCGTGGTCTGTGACGACTCGGGGTGCGGCGAGGTGGTTCGGGCGGCACAGGGCGGGCTGCTGGTGCCGTACGGCGACGCCGAGGCGCTGGCGAACGCCCTGCGGACATTGATCGAGGACCGGGCGCGGCGCGACGCTTGCGCCGCGAACGGCCGGCGATTCGTCGAACAGCACCTGAGCTGGGAGCAGATCGCAGTGCAGACGCGCGCGCTGTACCGGGAAGTTCTTCGGTCGACCGTCGAAAGCCGAAGGCGGACGCCGGCATGACAGACCGACACTTCGCGATCCACAATCCGCGGTCCGCAATCGGATGACCTACACGGAGCGGACGCAGGCGTGGCTGGACGAGCGCGCGGCGCGGGCGGCGCAAAGGCTCCGGGCCGGCTACGAGCCGCTCTATCTCGGTGCCGATCGGATCGGCCGCATGCCGGTGGGCCACGTGATCGGCCTGGCACGGACCTGTGCGATTCTTACCGCTCTGGCCACGGAGGAGTTCGCGTGCTGTCTCGATGTCGGCAGCGGCGGGGGACGCCTGTGCCATTTGGTCGAGCGGCTGTTCGGCGCTGTGTGCGCGGGGGTCGACCTGAGCCGCGAGTTTGCCGAAGCGGCGCGCCGCGATTTCGGCGTGCCGGTGTACGTCGCCAACGCGGCGGCGCTGCCGTTTGCCGACGCGCAGTTCGACGTCGTGCTGTGCTCGGAGGTCATCGAGCACGTCGAGCATCCGTTGGCCGTGCTCGCGGAGCTGTGGCGCGTCGCGCGCCGGACAGTCCTGGTCACCACGCAGGAGTGCTGCCGCAACCCCTGGCAGCGCCGGCTGCACATGGCGGCCGCGGAGCGCGCGCAGCCCCATGGCGAGCGCAACTATTTCATCCCGGACGATTTCCGGCGCGCCTTCGGTGATGCCGTGCAGCTCCAGGCCCTGCTCCACCTGCCCGAGCGCATTCGCCTGTTTCGGCGCGAGTCGATGGACGACCTGGCCGACTGCGTGCGCGCCTTGACCGCGGAGCGGCGGATAGGTCCGGGGAGCTTTGGCGTGCTGGTCGTGGCTCGCAAAGTCGGCGCGGCCGCACCGCCGCGCGCGGTGCCGGAAGCCGTTCTGCGCGCGGTGCTGGAAACAGATCGACGGCTCGACGCTTTGGCGGCCCGACGGGCTGCCGGTCCGCTCGCGTCGGCGCCGCCGTCCGCGCCGGTGCCGGCAGTGGGCACACCGGCCCCGGTGTGCCCCGAGTGCGGCGGCGGCCTGGTGGAGTGCGTGAAAGAATCCCAGCGGGAAAGTGCCGTAACAGCGGGCCACGGGGGAGAGCAGTGCTCCCGCCCGCAAGACTCGAGCGGCGTCGTGCCGGCACCATGCCCGACGGGTGCAGCACTGCTCGATCCCAGCGAGTTTCTTCACCAGCCCGTGGCGGCGGTCGCCTGCCGGGCATGTGCCGCGGTGTATCCCGTGTATCCCGGCGGCCTGCGTGTGCCGCGGCTGCTCGCCAGCGCGCAGGCTGTAGCGCGCCGGCAGCAAGGCTGGGAGGAGCGCGCCGATCTCGCGCCGCTGCGGCGGGCGTTGGCGCAACGGCCGCTGCCGTGGCGCCACGCCCGTTCGGTCCTGCGCTGGGCACTGAAGGTAGTCGATTTCCTGCGGCTGCCCCTGCCGTGGCGCGACAAGCTGCGCTTGGCGCGAATGGTGTGGCGGGAAAGGGACGTGTGAGCGGGGAGTTGCGACTTCCGCCGCCGGGGCACGTCTCTTGGGCAAGCGCGCGCCGCTGTGTATAAGGCGGCGGGGGGCTGATGGACGGTTTTGCTCGCTGGGTGGCGCGCCACCCGCGCCTCGTGGTGCTGGCCCATCTCGCCGTCACCGCCCTGCTCGGCACCGCGGCGCTGCGGCTGCGCATCGAGGGCTCGCTGGAGAGCGTTCTGCCCGCCGGCGATCCGGCGGTGCGGTACTACGCCGATGTGCGCGCGACCTTCGGCAGTGACGACGTGGCCGTGGTCGGGGTGCTGGCCGACGACCTGTTCGCCCCGGCGACGTTGACCAAGATCGCCCGCGTCACCGATGCGCTGGCCGCACTGGACGGCGTCGAGCGGGTGCTGAGCATCACCAACGCGGTCGATCCCGCGGCCGACGTCTTCGACCCGCCGCGACTGCTGCCCCGCCTGCCGCCGAGCGCGGCGGACATCGCGGCGCTCAAAGCCAAGCTGGGACAAACGCCCCTGTACGCGAACAACCTCGTGTCGCACGATCGCAAAGGCGCAGCCATCAACGTGTTCTTCGAGAACCTCACCGACGCCCAGTATCTCGATCTGGGCATCGACGCCAAGGTGCGCCGCGTGATCGACGCGGAGCGCGGACCCGAGCGGTTCTTTTTCACCGGCGCGGCGCACGTGAAGCAGGCGGCGGTGGAGTCGATGCGGCGCGATCTGCTCCGTTTCACGCCGATCGCGCTCGCCTTGGTGGTCCTCGTCCTCGGCCTATCCTTTCGCACCGTCCGCGGGGTGCTGCTGCCGCTGGTGTCGGTGTTGATGGCCGTGGTGTGGACGCTGGGCGTCATGGTGTTGGTTGGGAAATCGATCACGCTCGGCACGTTTGTCCTGCCGCCGCTCCTGCTCGTGATCGGCAGCTCGTACGCCATCCACGTGATGGCCCGCTACGAGGAGCAAGTCAGCAAGGGGACCGCTCGCCCGGACCTGGTGGTGAACACGATCCGGCTCGTGTGGCTGCCGTTAGTCGTCTCGGCGATGACCACCATCACAGGCTTCGGCGCCCTGATGGTCAACCGCATCGCCGCGATATGGGACCTGGGGCTGTTCTCGGTCATCGGGCTCTCGTTCCTGACGGTCACGTCTCTCGTTTTCCTGCCGGCCGCGCTCGAAGTGTTCGGGGCGTTCTCCCGCCGCGCCGCGCAGGTCAAGGGATCGCGCCGGTTGGCGAGGCTGCTGGCGCGCATCGGCGACCGGGCCGGGTCGTCCCGTCGGCAGGTCTTCGCCGCCGCGTGCGGGATTGCGCTGGCGGGGATTCTCGGGGCGGAGTTCATTCGCGTGGATTCGGATTTTCTCTCCTATTTCGAGCCGGCTTCCGAGGTTCGGCGGGCCAATGAGACCATCAACCGCGAGATCGTCGGCAGCAACCCCTTTTACCTGGTCATCGACGGTCCGGGCCCGGGCGCGCTCCGGCGCTGGGACGTGCTGAAGCGGATCAAGGAGCTGCAAAGCTTTCTGCACACGCTGCCCGGCGTCACGTCCACCGTTTCCATTGTCGACTACTTGGAACTCCTCGAGGCCGGGCTGCAGGGGAGCGGCGCGGCCAGCGGCGATATCGTCCTCGATGCGGAAGGCAAGATCGTGGAGGCTGAGAAACCCAAGCCGTTCTGGGAGGACCCGCGCAACCTCGAGCCCATCTTGGTGATGGTCAGCAGCAACCCGGCGACGTTTCGGGGCGTGGTGACGGCCGACTTCGCGCGCGGCAACGTCCTGGTCCGCACCACGCTGTCCGGCTCGCGCGCCATCGAGGCCACCCTCGCCCGCATCCGCGATTACAGCGGCCGGCGCTTTCCCGCCGAGCTGAAGGTTCAGCCGACCGGCAACTTGGTCCTACTCACCGGCACCTCTTCGGACATCGTCGCCGGCCAGGTGCAGAGCCTGTCGCTGGCCATCGGGCTCATCTTCCTCGTCATGGCGCTGATGTTCCTGTCGGTGCGGGTGGGGTTGCTCGCCATCCTGCCGAACCTGCTGCCGATCCTGATGTTCTTCGGCGTGCTCGGCTGGCTGGGCATGTACCTCAATCTGGGGACGAGCTTGATCGCCACCATCGCGCTCGGCATCGCGGTGGATTCGACGATTCACTACATGTCGCGCCTGAGCCGCGAGCTGCGGGGCGAAACCGATCAGTCCGCCGCAATCACCCGCACGTTGGAAACGGTCGGCATCCCGATCATTTACACCACGGTGGCCGTGTTCTTCGGCTTCCTCACCTTCGCCGCCTCGAGCTTCCTGCCGATCCGGAGCTTCGGGGTGCTGACCGCGGTCACCCTGGCGGGCGCCTTGGCGGCCAACCTGCTGGTTCTGCCGGCCCTGCTCAGTGCGACGAAGATCATCACCCTTTGGGATTTGCTCGCCGTCAAGCTGGGCGAGGACCCGGGGCGCACGATCCCGATGTTGTCCGGCCTGCGCCCGGCGCAGGCGCGGATCGTCATCCTCATGGGCGAGCTGCGGAAGTTCGCGCCCGGGGAGTTCATCGTGCGCCGCGGGGAGATGGGCGAGTCGATGTATGTCGTCATTCAGGGCCTCGTGGACGTGTTGGCGGGCAGTGGCCGCGAGCGCAAGCGCGTCGCGCAGCTTGGCCGCGGCGACGTGTTCGGCGAGATGGGGCTGGTCCGCCACGACGAGCGCAGCGCCGACGTGGTCGCCACTGGCGAGGTGGAGGTGCTGGCCGTCGACGAGCGCTTCCTGGATCGCATCCAGCGCCGCTACCCGCGGATTGCCTCCAAGGTCTTCCTCAACCTGACCCGCATTCTGAGCGACCGCCTGCAGCGGATGACCGACCAGTTCATCGCCCGCGGGTGATTGCCCCGGCTAGAAGCCTGAGCGGCGTCCCGCTAGATTCGTGTTGTCCCGGGTCGACCGACGGAGGTTTCATGGGAAAGAGCTTGCTGGATAAGGTGTGGGCCGCGCACGCGGTACGCGAGCTGCCGAGCGGGCAGACGCAGCTCTTCGTCGGACTGCACCTCGTCCACGAAGTCACCAGCCCGCAAGCGTTCCAGATGCTGCGCGAGCAGGGGTTGACGGTCGCGTACCCCGACCGCACGATTGCCACGGTCGATCACATCGTCCCGACGCACACGGCGGTCCGCCCGTTCGAAGACGAAGAGGCGGAAGCGATGATGTCCGCCATCGAGCGCAATTGCCGCGAGTTCGGCATCCGTCTGTTCGACCCGTCGAGCGGTCACCAAGGCATCGTGCACGTGATCGGGCCCGAGCTCGGCCTCACCCAACCCGGGATGACGATCGCCTGCGGCGACAGTCACACGAGCACCCACGGGGCCTTCGGCAGCGTGGCGTTTGGCGTCGGCACCAGTCAGGTGCGGGACGTGTTGGCCACGCAGTGCCTAGCGGTCCAGAAGCCGAAGTTGCGCCGCATCGCCGTGGAGGGAGCCCTGCCGCCCGGGGTGTATGCGAAGGACGTGATTCTCCACATCATCCGCACGCTCGGCGTCAAGGGCGGTGTCGGCTATGCGTATGAGTACGGCGGCGCCGTCGTCGAGCGCATGTCGATGGACGAGCGGATGACGGTGTGCAACATGAGCATCGAGGGCGGCGCCCGCTGCGGGTACGTGAACCCCGATGCGACGACGTATGCGTACCTGCGCGGGCGCGAGTTCGCCCCACCGGACGAGGCGTTCGAGCGCGCGGTAGCGTGGTGGAGCAGCATGGCATCGGATGCGGACGCGCCGTACGACGATGTCGTCCGGTTGGACGGCAGCAGCCTGGCGCCCGTCGTGACCTGGGGGATCAATCCGGGGCAGGCGATCGCGATCGCCGAGGCGATTCCGCGGCCGGAGGCGTATGGCGCCGACGAGCGCGAAACGGCGGAGGACGCCTACCGCTACATGGGCTGGCAGCCGGGGACGCCGATCGCCGGTACCCGCATCGACGTGGCATTCATCGGCTCGTGCACCAACGGGCGGCTGTCCGACCTGCGCGAGGCGGCGCGCGTCGCCAAGCTGGGCAGAGTCAAACCGCACGTGAAGGCGCTGGTCGTGCCCGGGTCGCAGGCCGTCGCGCGGGCAGCCGAAGCGGAGGGGCTCGACGATATCTTCCGCGCGGCCGGCTTCGAATGGCGGTTGCCCGGCTGCTCAATGTGCCTGGCGATGAATCCGGACAAGCTGCGCGGCCGGCAGATCTGCGCGTCGTCGAGCAACCGCAACTTCAAGGGCCGGCAGGGCAGCCCGTCGGGCCGCACGCTGCTGATGAGCCCGGCGATGGTCGCGGCGGCGGCGATCGAAGGCGCGGTGACTGACATCCGACAGATGCTGGCGGGGAGTGCGAGATGAGCGACTTGATACCCATTCGGCGAGTGAGTGGCCGTCCCATTCCGCTGCGCGGCAACGACATCGACACCGACCGCATCATCCCGGCGCGATACATGAAGGCCGTGACGTTCGACGGCCTCGGCGCGTACGCATTTTACGACGTCCGGTTCGACGCCCGCGGGCAGTCGACGGGCCATGTCATGGACGACCCGCGGTACCAGGCCAAGGGGCCGCGCGTCGCGATCGTGAACAAGAACTTCGGCTGTGGCTCGTCGCGCGAGCACGCGCCGCAGGCGCTGCTGCGCTGGGGCATCAAGGCGTTCGTCGGCGAATCGTTCGCCGACATCTTTTTCGGCAACTGCCTCACGCTCGGGATGCCGTGCGTGACCGCCGAGGAGGCGACCGTGGCGGCGTTGATGACCGCGGTGGAGGACGATCCCGCGCACGACCTGGTGGTGGATGTGGAGACCCTCACCGCGACGTACCGGGGCCGCACCTACGCCGTGCGCCTGCCGGACGCCGCGCGCCGCCAGCTCCTCGACGGGACGTGGGACGCCACGCGCGTCCTGCTCGCCGCCCGCGACGCCGTGCGCGCCACGGCCGAGCGACTGCCGTACGTCCGCAGTTTTCGGCCCTGAGCGCCGGTCAAGCAGTCGCTTGGGTGGAGCAATGCTCCACCGCCCAAGCATGACCCCGTGCGTTCGGTGACGTAATCGCGAGGGCGCGCGCGGCGCTTCCGTCCCGGGTTCTCTCCACCGCAGACGCCGCGTCGATTTCCTCGCGGGCGCTCTCCGCCCAGAAGGGCGTGGCGCCCATCTGGCGCGCTCTTGCTACGCCGGTGGCGCCGCGCGCCTCACCGATGCTCGCTCCGCCGGCGAAAGCGGCGGTGCACCTCGAAGGCAAAGTTGTCGAGCGTCTGCGGGTCGATATGGTCGCCGTTACAGGGGATGGTCAGGGAAGGCAGCCCTTCGCGCTCGCCGACATGGAAAAACTGCGTGTCGGCGAGCTTGCTCGGCATGCACTCGAGCGGCCCGACGTTGACCACGCCGTCGATGGCTCCCCGCCGCCACTCGTGGATCGCGCCGCCGAGTGTGAGAACCGCCTCGCCGTGCAAGGCGGTGCGCAGATACGGATCGGCAGCGGCCAGCGTTGCCCGCACCGTCGTCCGCCCATGCCAGTGAAGATGCCGGCCAAAGGTTCGATACAGGAGCGCCTGGTTGCGCCGCAGCACCGCGCCGCTCAGCCAGGCACCCACCCCGCGCTTGCGGCCCGATTGTGCATGACACCACTCGGCGTATTCGAGCCATTCGTTGAAGGGCGCCAGCCGCGCGCGGATGCCGCGCCGCTCCAGCTTGTCGATCACGAAGTCGTTGGCGAAAGGATCGCAGCGGACGTAAATCTCTCCCACCACCGCCACGGTGGGCACTCGCCGGGCGCCGCGGACGGCCGCATAGTCCCGCGCCGCGCGCCGCAGGATCGCCCGGCAGCCGAACAAGCGACCCGTCGCAGCCTGCAACAACACGTCGCGCACCCCCGGGGCCCGCGCCGCCTCGGCCCGAATGCGCTCGACCACGGCGGCGGCGTATCGCCGGTAGACGGCTTCCGCCGCCCCGGGCCGGCATTCCACCGGGCGCACGTCATAGAGCCCTTGCAGCAAGACATCGGTCGCAATCCAGCCGGTCACACACAGCGGCAAGAGCCCGGGCGGAGCGCCATCGCTGTACGCAATGTCCATCGGCGCCCACACGCGCACGCGATCACGCCAGCCCTGCCGCTCGATCACCATGGCGTGGAGAAGATTGTACACGCCGAACCGGCACGGGCCGGCGGTGCGCGGCATGAGGAAGGCGAAGCGCCTCGCCGGGTCTTGCTCGCGCTGCACCCGCTGTAACAGGCTGCCGAGGGTGATGCACAGGGGGACGCATTCCTTGCCCGAGGTGTGGCGGCGCCCGAGCTGCAATGCCTCGCGGTCGGGCATCGGAAGGCTCTCGGCCGGAATGCCAACCGCGTCCAGCGCTGCTGCCAGCACGTCGGCCCCCGGTCCGAGGCGCGGAATCAGCACCGTTTCGCCCCGGGCGCGAATGTCGGCGGGCGCGGCGCGGTCCCGACCGAGGGCGCCGAAATCGTTGAGGGCCGCGGCGCGCCGGTCACCACAGCGATCCTGACGCACGCAGTGCAGGAATGCCTCGACGCGGGTCTTCGTGCCCGCATCGCCCGAGTGGCCATCGGTCTCGATCACCGCAAACGGCCGCCCCTGCATGATGTAGCCGTAAAAATGCAGACAGAAACTGTCCGGCCCACACGCGTAGTTGCTGCACCAGAGGCTGTAAACGTCACGCTGGCGCCGGATGTGGTGGGCGGCGCGCAGGCTGCGCTGGCCGTAGCTCCAGTACATGTCTTCGAACACGGGCACGTCGCCATCCAGCGGGTAGCAATCCACCGGGATCGGCAGCGCACCCTGCTCACGGACGAGAGCTGGGACGTTGGAGTTCAACACCTTGTTGTAAATCGTGTACGTGCGGCCGAGGACCACCACCGGCACGATGTCATGCGCCCGGCAGTACGCCAGCGCGCGCCGGCCGAGGGCGGCACACGCCGCCTCGAAGCGCTCTTGTGCCGCGCGGGCTCGCTCGTACGCCCCTCGCCAGCTTGTCCCGCGCACCCCAAAGGCCCGGGCCACCCGCTCGCAGCTCGCTTGGAACTGCGCCGAGTCCAGATTGCCCGGGCCCATGTCGATCACCGGGGAGATCATCGCTGCGGCCGCCGCGCCGCCGAGATCCCAGCGGATGACATCCGGGCTGCCCTGGGCGAGCGGGCAGACGGTGGCATTCGACTCGTCCCCAGCGCGCGGGGCGCCGCGCAGCATGGGGACGAAGAGATACCGCGCGCCCTCCTCGGCCAGTCCACTGACGGTGCCATGAAAGAGTTGCATCGGCGCGCAGAAGGGCACATTGGCGCGCTCGATGCCTCGCTTGAGCGTCGCCTGGTCCGCGCCCCGACGCACGAAAAGATCGAAGCCGAGCTCGTGCAAGAAGGTGGCAAAGAACGGAAAGAGCCCCTTCAGCAGAAACTCGTCGGTGAGCGCCACCGTCGGCCGCCCGCGTCGAATCGACACACGCGCAACGATCGCCTCGACCAACTCTTCGCGTTCGCGAAAGGGGTCGGGCGTCAAGTCGGGCAATTTCCGCTTCCCTGTGCCCTTGTCCCATAGCGAACACGCCCCGCCCCACGTGAAGCCCTGGCGCGCGCCGCCCGTGAGGGTGCTGATGCGGTCGATACGACAGCGGTTCCCACTGCCGCCGCAGCCGCGGGTCGACTTGCACACAAACGTGTCCTTGCGCGCGATCCGGGCGTCGAGGAAGCGGCGCGGATCGAGGGGCGACCGGCCGTCGATCGCGATCGCCTTGCGCGCTAGCAACGCGATGCCAAGTGCCCCCACCGTGCCCGGGTTCGGCGGAACGATCACCTCGCTGCCCGTCTGCCGCGCCACCGCCGCCGCCAGCGCGTCCGAGGCGAACGGCATGCCCTGACAAAAAATCACCGAGCCGATCGACCGGCTTCCTTTGACGCGGTTCAGATAGTTTTGCACGACCGAGTCGTATAGCCCGGCGATGATCGCGCGCCGCTCGACACCCGCCGCTACCGCTTCGTCGATCACCTCGGCCATGAAGACCGAGCAGTGCTGCCCGAGCGAGACCCCGCCCTCGCTGGCGATCGCTTCGCGTGCGAGCTGTCGGACGTCTTCGATCCCCGAAAACTTCCGCCCCTGCTCCTCGATAAACGAGCCCGTGCCCGCGCTGCACGCCTCGTTCATGGCGGCGTCGACCACCCGCCCCTCCGCAAGGCGGATGTACTTCGCGTCCTGCCCGCCGATCTCAAAGATCGTATCCACGCGCGCATCGTAGTGCAGGGCGCCTTCCGCGTGAGCCGCAATCTCGTTCAGCACATACACGACATCGACGCCGTAGCACGTCGCCAGCAGCGAGCCGACGATCTCGCGGCCGCTGCCCGTGGCGCCGCAGGCGACCACCGACCAGCGCCCGGCGGCGCTCTCGGCAAAGCGCCGCATCAGTGCCTGCGCCGCGCCGACGGGTTGGCCACCGGTGCTGCAATACTCTTCCCACACTGGCTCGACCACGTCGGCGTCGAGAGCGACCAGCTTCGAGCCCGTCGAGCCAATGTCAAAGCCCAGGATCAGGCGGCGGTGACCGCTGGGAGACGGGGCCGGCAGCGGCCGCGTGATGCGCCGCACCCGCGCCAGGGAGCGCGCCAGGGCCGGGACGGCGTCGAAGTCCGCCGGCTGGGGCTCCGCCAGCAGCGCCTCCTCGCAGGGCACCGGCGCCCCCTGTTCCGCCCCGACGACGGCTGCGCCGAGCGCTTCGAGGAAGATCGCTTCGCCTTCGCCGGCGTCGAGCAGCTCCATCCCGCGCGCCGCGAGGAAACGAGCGAAGTGCCGCCTCACGCGCAGCGACCGCGTCACGCCGCCGATGAGCATCACCTGCGCCGGGCTGACGCGCGGTTTGATCAACGCCTGGACGTTCTCGCACACCGCATCGTACAAACCGGCGAGGATCCGGGCACGGTCCTCGCCCCTGTTGGCGAGATGGGTCATGTCGGTCTTGAGAATCACCGGGCAGCGACCCGACAGCGGCGCGGGGTCCGCCACCGACTCGCACAGCGCGCTGGCCGCCTCGATGTCGAGGCCAAAGCGCTGCACCAGTTGGCGCAAGAAGTTGCCCGTCCCCTGTGAACAGCGCGAATTCTCGCGAAACACCTCCGGCCCCCGCCCGCGCAGTTCCAGCACCGAAAATCCGTGCCCGCCAATCGAGACCAGAGTGGCCGGCTCCTTCCTGCCGAGGAAACGGAAACCCGCTGCCTGGGCGTGTTTGGTCGGCACGCGTGGACAGCGCGCCTGGCAACTGAAGCGGCCGGTGGCCGCCGCGCTGGCGATGTCGGCCCATCCGACCGCGCGCAGGAGGGTCCGCAGGGCCTCGGCGGGCTGCTTCTCGTGCTCGGCAAACCAGCGCCCCGTCCACTCGAGTCCCCCACCGTTGCGACGCAGCTCGACCACCTTGATGGTCTCCGCCCCGATGTCGATACCGATGTGGCGCTGTCGCATTGCCATTCCTCTGGCCGTTCTCTCCAATGCAGCGCCGGGCGGCGGGCGGCTCCGCGAACGCCCGCGCTCGTGGCGTCTTTACCGCAAGTCCGGATATCGATGCCAGACCTTCCCGGCTCTGTTCCTGAGCTTGTGAACCTGTCCCGACGGGACGGCCCGGCACACCCGGGCAACGAGCGGGAGCAGTGCTCCCGCCCTCAAGAGGGGAGCTGGGTTGTGCCGCCACCGTTCGTGCGGGCTGGAGCATCGCTCCACCCCGAGGGATTTCTTTACAAGCTCCCCGAGCGCGCGAGCAATCCCACGGCTCTTGCCCCGCACCGATTTGACACGTATGCGAAGGGGGTGAATCTCGAGCGTGCCGCCAGTGGCCGCCCTGGAGGGGAGATGTCGACCGCCGTAGAAACGATCAAACGCCGACTCAAGGAAGAGCGCATCCCCGAGGCCCCGTGGCCGGATGAAGTGGCCGAGAAGAAGAAGCGGCCGCGAGAGGTGGCGTTCATGGACGTCAACCTCTGCTTTCCCTGCGGCAAATGCCCCGAGTTCTGCCCGGTGCAGTGCATCGAGTACCTGCCGCCCAACACCATTCCCGGCCGCGGCGAGCAGCCGGTGCAGGTCCGGTTCCAGGAGTGCATCGGTTGCTACATCTGCGTCGAGGTCTGCGCCTTGCTCACCGACTACGACGCGGTGCGCATGTACAGCACCGACTTCGTCGAGGAGTTGCTGGGTGTCCAGGTCGGCGACGAGAAGCCCCCCGTGTACATCCCGGCCCAAGCGTACGAGGAGTACTTCTCCGAGGGAGGGCGCTACAGCGTCCGCCACCTCGGCAAGGGCTCGCGCTTGCGCGAGAAGATGAATAGCGAGGAACGGAAGCTGATGGGTTGGGAGGGCGCGCGGGGCTAGGCGGGTTCGGGCTCGACGGAGGGCCCGTCGCCGTCAGCCGCGGGCTCTGGCTCCTTCTCCGCCAACCGGGCCACGCCCACGACCTTCTCTCCCTCGCCCAGGTCGATGAGGCGCACGCCCTGCGTGTTGCGGCCGATGACCGAGATGCCGCGCACGGGCGTGCGGATCACCTTGCCGCTGTCCGTGATCAGCATGATGTCGTCGTCGTCTCTCACCATACGCACGCCGATCACGCGGCCGGTGCGCGCGGTCACCCGCATCGTGATGATGCCCTTGCCGCCGCGCGACTGGACCCGGTACTCATCCATGGTCGTCCGCTTGCCGTAGCCGCGCTCGGCCACGGCCAGCAGCGTCGCGCCCGGGGTCGGGTCGACCACGTCGAGGGCGACGACCGCATCGCCTTCCTCGAGTTGGATGCCGCGGACGCCGCCGGTGGCGCGGCCCATCGGGCGCGCGTCCTCTTCGCGAAAGCGGATGGCCTGGCCGCCTTGGGTCGACAGAATGACCTCGCGCTGGCCGTCGGTGAGGCGGACGCCGATCACCTCATCGCCCTCGTGGAGCCGAATCGCGATGATGCCCGAGGGGCGCGGGTTCGCGTACTCTTCGAGCGCGGTCTTCTTGACGGTGCCCTGCTTGGTCGCAAACAGGACGTACTGCCCGGGGCGGAACTCGCGCACCGGCAAGAAGGCGGAGATCTTCTCATCCTCTCGCAAGCGGAGCAGGTTGACGACCGCCTTGCCGCGCGCGGCGGGGCTCGCGGCGGGCAGCGCGTGCACCTTGATCCAGTACAGCTTGCCGCTGGTGGTGAAGAGCAAGATGTACGCGTGGGTCGAGGCGATGAAGAGGTGCTCGCAGAAATCCTCCTCCTTGGTGACGGCGCCGATCTTGCCGCGCCCGCCGCGCCGCTGCGAGCGGTACTGGGTCACGGGGGTGCGCTTGATGTATCCCTCGTGGGAGATCGTCACCACCATGTCCTCTTCGACGATCAGGTCTTCGTCCGAGATCTCGGGCAGCTCGTCGACGATTTCGGTCCGGCGCGGGTCTGCGTACAGCTTGCGCACCTCGCGCAGCTCTTCGACGATGATCGTGGCCACCTCGCGCTCGTCGGCCAGGATGGCCTTGTAGCGGGCGATTTGGCGCTGTACCTCGGCGTGTTCCTCGATGATCTTGTCGCGCTCGAGGTTGGTCAGGCGCTGCAGCCGCATGTCGAGAATCGCCTGCGCTTGGGTCTCGGTGAGGCCGAACCGATCCATCAGGCCGCCGCGTGCGGAGGCGGGATCGCGCGCCGCGCGGATGAGCTGGATGACCGCGTCGAGCGACTCGATGGCGATCTTCAAGCCGTCGAGCACGTGCAGCCGCTCCTCGGCCTTGCGCAGCTCATAGACGGTGCGCCGCGTCACGACGTCCTTGCGGTGGTCGATAAAGACCTGCAGTGCTCCTCTGAGGTCGAGGAGTTGCGGACGTCCGGCCACGATCGCGAGCATGTTCACGCCGAACGACTCCTGCATCGGCGTTTGCTTGAAGAGCTGGTTGAGCACGACCTCGGGCACGGCGTCCCGGCGCAGCTCGACCACGATGCGCATGCCGTCGCGGTCGGACTCGTCGCGCAGGTCGGCCACGCCGTCAATTCGCTTCTCGTTCACCAGCTCGGCAATCCGCTCGATGAGCCGCGCCTTGTTCACTTGGTAGGGCAGCTCGTGGACAATGATCTTGGTCTTGCCGCTGCGCTCGTCGGTTTCGAGGGCCGTGCGGGCACGCATCTGGAGCACGCCGCGGCCCGTTCGATAGGCCTCGCGAATGCTCGCGCGGCCGTGCAGGAAACCCGCCGTCGGGAAGTCGGGCCCGGGAATGTAGTGCATGAGGTCGTCCACGGTGAGCGCCGGATTCTCGATCAGGGCGACCAGCGCATCCACGACCTCGCCGAGATTGTGGGGCGGGATGTTGGTCGCCATGCCCACGGCGATGCCCGACGAGCCGTTGATGAGCAGGTTGGGAATGCGCGCCGGCAGGACGACGGGTTCCCGGATCGTATCGTCATAGTTCGGCGCGAAGTCCACGGTCTCCTTGTCGATATCTGCCAGCAGCTCGCCGGCGATGCGCGCCATGCGCACCTCGGTGTAGCGCATGGCGGCGGGCGGATCGCCGTCGATGGAACCGAAGTTGCCTTGTCCATCCACGAGCGGGTAGCGAAGCGAGAAGTCCTGCGCCATGCGCACGATCGTGTCGTACACGGCGGCGTCGCCGTGCGGATGGTACTTGCCGATGACGTCGCCGACGATGCGGGCCGATTTCTTGTACGGCCGGTTCCAGTCGTTGCCGAGGTCGTACATCGCGTACAGCACGCGCTTGTGTACGGGCTTGAGGCCGTCGCGTGCGTCGGGCAGCGCGCGGCCGACGATGACGGACATGGCGTAGTCCATGTAGGACTGCCGCATCTCGTCTTCGATCGCGACCGGCACTTTGCTCGTTTTGCCCGTGTCCATCAGGGCTCAGTCACCCCGCTCTCGCTCGTGGACGCTGTGGCCTCGCAGCGTCAGATGTCGAGGTTTTTCACCGTCAGCGCGTTCTCTTCGATGAAGCGCCGCCGTGGCTCCACTTCATCCCCCATCAGCGTTGAAAAAATCTCGTCCGCCTCGTACGCGTCTTCGACCCGCACCTGCAGGAGCGTTCGCGTCTCCGGGTTCATTGTGGTTTCCCAAAGCTGCTCGGGATTCATCTCGCCGAGACCTTTGTAACGCTGCGTGTCGACGCCTTTGCGGGCCTGGCTGAGAATCTGGGCAACAGCGGCCGCGAGGGTGGGGACGGCGGCGGTTTTCTCGCCCTCGACGATGGCGAACGGCGGCTCGCCAGCCGCGCGCAGGTCGGCGGTGAGGCGCTGCAGTTCCTGGAATTCTGGGCTCAGGCAGAACTCCGCGTCGATCGTGGTCTTCTGCGTCCCCCCGTTCATGCGGGCTTGGGCGACGATCGCCCACCCCCCGTGCTCGGGGTCTGCCGCGAGCTCGAAGTGCACCGGTAGCAGGTGCGGCGCGGAGGCCGCGAGGCGCGCGGCCGCCCGATCGGTGATCTGGCGCAGCAACGCCGGCTCGTTGAGCGCCGCGCGGGACAGGCGCCCGTCCTGCAGGAGCGCCGCAACGATCTCGCTATTCTTGTGCTGGCGGCCGACCACTTCGAGCACCCGTTCGCTCCGCAACTGCTTGCGGATGACGCGCTGCAAGTCGGCGCCGCGCAGCACGCTCCCGGTGGCTGACCGCAGTTCGATCCCCTCCGTGCCGAGATCCAGCAGGTACGCCTCCAGGCTCGCCTCGTCCTTGAGGTAGCGTTCGGTCTTGCCGCGCTTGACGCGATAGAGGGGTGGCTGGGCGATGAAGACGTGGCCGCGCTCGATGAGTTCCGGGAACTGCCGATAGAAGAGGGTGAGCAGGAGCGTTCGGATGTGGGAGCCGTCAACATCGGCGTCGGTCATGATGATGATGGTGTGGTAGCGCAGCTTGGAGGGGTCCTTGTCTTCCTTGCCGACGCCGGTCCCGAGTGCCGTGATGAGGACGCGGATCTCCTGCGACGAGAGCATCTTGTCGAAGCGAGCTTTCTCCACGTTGAGGATCTTGCCACGCAGCGGCAGGACTGCCTGGTTGCGGCGGTCGCGCCCTTGCTTGGCCGAGCCGCCCGCGGAGTCGCCCTCGACGATGAAGAGCTCGGAGAGCGCGGGGTCGCGCTCCTGGCAGTCGGCCAGCTTGCCCGGCAATGATGCACCGTCGAGGGCGCCCTTGCGCCGTGCCAGCTCCTTCGCCTTACGCGTCGCCTCGCGCACGCGGGCGGCGTCGAGGGCTTTCCAGACAATGGTCCGCGCTTCGGTGGGATGCTCCTCGAAGTATGCCCCCAGCTTGTCGTTCACCAGCGCCTCGACAAATCCGCGCACGTCGCTGTTGCCGAGTTTCGTTTTCGTCTGCCCCTCGAACTGGGGCTGGGCCAGTTTCACACTGATGATGGCTGTCAGCCCCTCGCGGGTGTCCTCGCCCTGGAGGGTCTCGCCGTTCTTCAGCATACCGTGGGCGGTCGCGTAGGTGTTAAGTGTGCGCGTCAGGGCGCCCTTGAAGCCACTGAGGTGCGTCCCGCCCTCGATGGTGCTGATGTTGTTGGCGAACGAGAAAATGGTCTCCGCGTATCCCTCGTTCCACTGCAACGCGGCTTCCATCTCGAGATCGTCCCGCCGTCCGGCGAGGTAGATCACCGTCGCGTGGATCGGTGTCTTGGCGCGGTTCAGATGGCGGACGAATTCTTCGATCCCGCCTCGGTACAAGAACTCATGCCGCTTCTCGGTCCGCTGATCCTCGATCACGATGCGCACGCCGCGATTGAGGAAAGCCAACTCCCGCAGCCGCTGGGAGAGAATATCGAAGCTGAACTCGGTTTGCTCGAACACGTCGGGATCGGGCTTAAAGGTCACTTTCGTGCCGCGTTGTTGGGTGGTACCGATCTCGGCAAGGGGGGCTTCCGGAACGCCGCGGTGGTAGCGCTGCGCGTACACCCGGCCGTCGCGCTTGATCTCGACGTCCAGTTGCTCGGATAAGGCGTTGACTACGGAGAGGCCGACGCCGTGGAGACCTCCTGAGACCTTGTATGCACCAGTGTCGAACTTGCCGCCAGCGTGGAGCTTGGTGAGCACGACCTCGGCTGCCGAGATTCCCTCCGTCGGGTGCACCTCCACGGGAATGCCACGCCCGTCATCGTCCACCGTGACCGTGCCGTCGATGTGGATGGTGACGGCGATATTCCAACAACAGCCAGCCATGGCCTCGTCGATCGAGTTGTCAACGACCTCGAACACGAGGTGATGTAGACCCCGCTCCGCGGTGTCCCCGATGTACATACCAGGGCGCTTCCGTACGGCTTCAAGTC
>JBBITY010000006.1:0-22870 GCA_037440565.1 Desulfurellales bacterium | reverse complement strand
AGCTCGTCGACTACCATCTGCCGGTGCGTCCCGGGACGGATGCCGCCTGGGCCCTGTCGATGTGCAAGGTGATCATCGACGAGGGGATCTACAATGCGCCGTTCGTGAAGGAGCAGACCGACCTCCCGTTGCTGGTGCGCACCGACACCGGTCATTTCCTGCGCGCCGCCGATCTCGAGTCGGGGAGAAGCGCCGAGCAGTTCTACGTGTACGACGAGCGCAGCCGCCGCATCGTCGAGGCGCCACGCGCCTCGCTCGCGCTCGGCGCGATCGATCCCGCGCTCAGCGGGCGCTACGAGGTGACGCTGGCGAGTGGGGCGCGCGTGGCCGTCACGCCGGTGTTCGCCCTGCTGCGCGAACACCTCCAGGCATACGAGCCCGAGCGCGCCGCGGAGATCTGCGGCGTGCATCCCGATGCCATCCGCACGCTCGCGCGCAAGGTCGCCGCCAAGCGAACCGGGGTGTGGGCCGGCGGAACGGCCCTCAAGTATTTCCACGGGGACCTCATGGTTCGCTCCCTCACCCTGCTCCTCGGGCTGACGGGCAACTGGGGACGCAAGGGAACGGGCATCGGCTGCTGGTCCATCGGCATGTTCGACGGCATGATGCTCCTCCCGCAGAAAGAGCAGGCGGGTCCGGAGGCGACACGCCAGTTCCTCTCGATGCGCGAAGCCATGATCGCGGCCCTGCGCGCCGAGGATCCGACGCGGACGGAGGAGATGTGTCGGATCGAGATGGTCTGCCGGATGGCCAGTCTGGGTGGGATGATTCCCCCGGCGTTCTTCTGGTACCGCCACTGCGGCTATCGCGACAACTGGAACCGGAAGGAATGGGGCGACCCGACCATGGCGCGCTCGTTCGACGACTATATGCGCGAGGCGATGGAGAAAGGCTGGTGGAGCGATGTGGCGGTGCCGGCGGAAGACGTCCCGCCTCGGGTGCTCTTCCAGGCCGGCGGCAATACGCTGCGCCGGGTGCGGGGCGGGCAGAACATGCTGCTGAAGCACCTGTGGCCGAAGCTGAAAACGGTGGTCACCATGGACTGGCGCATGAGCACCACGGCGCTCCAGTCCGATTTCGTCCTGCCGGTCGCCAATCACTACGAGGCGCCGCGCTTTCACATTCCATCGCCGCACATGTTGCTGCTCATCCACTCGGAAGGTGCCGCCAAGCCGGCGGGCGAGGCGAAAACGGAATGGGAGATCGCGCGCCTGCTCGCCGCCAAGCTCACCGAGCGCGCGCAGGCACGTGGGGTGGGCGAGTACCAGAGCCGGCGGGGGTTGACGTACGACCTCCGCGACCTCTCTCGCCGGTTCACGCTCGACGGCGCGCTCATCAGCGAGGAAGACGCGGCCGAGGAAATGCTGCGCGACACGGTGGCGTGCGGGACGATCCCGGAAGGCACCGATCTGAAGGCCATGCGCCAGAAGGGCTACCAGCGCTTCATCGACTGGGGCATTTCGCCGTTTGCCATCAATCAGGCGAGCGATCTCAAGCCGGACGAGACCCACAACCACTCGCGGTGGCACACCGAAAAGAAGCTCCCGTATCCGACGCTGACGCGGCGCGCCCAGTTTTACATCGATCACGAGTGGTTCCTGGAGGCGGGTGAGGCGCTGCCGGTGCACAAGGAGAACCCGAAGATGGGCGGCGATCATCCCTTTGTGCTCACCAGCGGACATAGCCGCTGGAGCATCCACTCGATGAACACCACCAATCCGCTGCTGCTGCGCACGCACCGCGGCCAGCCGCACGCCGTGATCAACACCGACGACGCGCGCGCGCGCGGCATCCGCGACGGGGACGAGGTCCGCGTCTGGAACGATATGGGCGAGTTCTTCGTCCCGGCCAAGGTCGCCCCGAACGTCATGCCCGGGCAGGTGATCGTTTACAACGGCTGGGAGCCGTACATGTTCCGCAACTGGCGCGGGCCCATGGACATCGAGCCCGGTCTGGTGAAGTGGCTGCACCTCGCCGGCGGCTACGGCCACCTGCGCTACTGGGCGCTACAGTGGCAACCCACTCCGGTCGACCGCGCCGTGCGCGTGAACGTCGAACGCGCCGGTCTGTCTCGCTCTCCTGCGGGCAGAGGGCCGGGGTGAGGTGCGTGTGCGCGTACCCCTCCGCGCACCCCGTACGCACACGGGTGCGCTCGTACACGTGATCCGACGGCCCAGCGGGCCAGTCCGAACCGCGGGGGGTGGAGCATTGCTCCACCCCGAGGGATTCTTTCACAAGCTCTCAGTCCCCGCTCTGCGCACCGCTCTCCGGGCGGGGCAGCGCGGCGATGACTTCCATTTCACACAGCAAGTCCGGACGGCACACAGCGGCTCGCACCAGCGCGTTGGGAAAATCCTCGAGGCCGCGGTCGCGAAGGATGCCGCGCAGCAGGGGCGCATCGGCGGCGTTCTTGACGTACGTGATCGCCGAGACCACGTCGTCGAAGGAGGCGTTCTGCGCGGCCAGCAGCGTCGAGACGTTGGTGATCATGCGGTCCACTTGGCCGGCGAAGTCGCCGACGTGGGCCGTCTCGCCGTTCTCGTCGACGCTGGCAGTCCCGGAGACGTATAGCGCGACCTTGTTCGCCTCCACCACCTTCAGGCCGCGCGAAAAATCGGAGCCGTACATCCAGGCTTCGTTGAGCGTGGGGGTCGTCATCCGACCGATCTGCACAGGCTGCGGAGACTTGATGGCGTACAGGGACAGCGAGAAATTATGGCGCTCCGCAAACGGCGCGCCTCCGATGCCGGTACTGGCGGGATGCACGGTTATGCCGGCGCGTTTGAAGAACTCTCGGCGCGCTCGGTTGAACTCGGCGTAGTCTCGGTCGATGTCGCGCAGGTGGATCCACGTCCGGACAACCTCCCGGAAGGTCAGTCCCGCTTTCGCCAACACATCCTCCGCGGTGAGAAACAGACTGAAGGCTTCCCTGAAGGCGCTGCCCTCGGAGCCGTAAATGCTCCCGGCGTACAGGTGTTCTTCGGAACCGAGGCGGATCACGCGCGCGGCGAAGCGGGCGCGCGCCGCGCACTCGCAGGGCGGCGTGTTCCACATGGTGCGCCCGAAGCGCGCTTCCCGCCGGCGCGGGATCACGGCGAATGCGGAAACCTCGAGTCGCTCGCGCTCATCCAGGGGCGCCTGCTCAATATACGTCGAGGCCGGACGGCAGACGCGACAGCCGGCTTCCTTCAGCATCGCGCTCCGGACCTCTTGGAAGACGGCGAGGTCTTCTTGGATGTCGCGGAAGAAGACCCTCTCGTGAACGATGTGCCGCAAGCCGCCTCCTTGCGCGCGAAGCGCTTTGTGCAAGGTGCGGTAGACGGACTCTGTTTGGCCAACGATGTTGTTCGTTGCGGTGCTTTCCGGCGAGCACAGAATGAAGAGCTCGTCTGCTTCGGGGCCGGTGAAGCGGCGGAGCCTATAGGCTGAGCCGTTGGCAGAGATCGGGGGGGGTTGCTCGCGAAGCATCGTGGGCTCCTGTCATCGAATGGATACAAGGTCGTTCGGGGCTGCGCCAGGAGGATCCTTTTGGTGCGCAATGGGTTCGAGGCGGCCGCGCTCCACGCGGGCGAGGGGCGCTGGACCAGCGCGATTTCCGGCCGCGTCGAAGGCGATGGGACCGGTCAGGCCCTCGTAACGCGTCGCCGCCAGCGCTGCGCGCAGGGACTCTCCCCCGGCGCCACTGGCCCGCAATGCGGCGATCAATACTGCCGCGCCGTCGTAACCATAGGCCGCTGGCGCGCTGGGGTCGCGGTTGTAGGCCTTCCGATAACGATCTCGGAAGCGCACACCGTCAGCGGCGGAAGGCTCCGGCGGTGCCGCCAGTACTATGCCCTCCGAGGCGTCGCCGGCGGCATGGAGGAATGCCGGGGAGGCGAGCGCGAGCGGGCCGAACAAGGGGATGGTGATCCCCTCCTGTCGGAGATGGCGGACAGCGCGAGCCGCCGCGGCAGGAGGGGCCAGAACGATCAGGGCGTCGACGTGTGAGCGGCGGACTTCCGCAGCGAGCCGGTCGAGAGCCGCCGGCGCGCCATCCAGCTCAATCTTCTGCAGCTCCGGCGCTCCGCTGCGTCGGGCGACGGCCTCGAATGCGGCGGATGCCACGCGGGAGTCATAGTCGGATGCCGCCGCCACCACGGCGACGCTGCGCGTCCGGCGGACGTCGAAAATCTCGCGAGAGAGCGCGCGCGCCTGGCTGCGGTCGTCCGCCGCAAGCCGGAAGACCCACGGCACCTTGATCTGTGTGAGGGTCGGGTCGGAGACCCACGGTGTGAGGAGGACAAAGCGCCCCTTGGCGCGCGCCACAACCTGCTCGGCAAGGTGCGCCGTGCGGCCGTCAGCCGGGCCAAGCACGGCCGGCACGCCCTCGCGGTAGACCAGGCGCACCAGCTCGCCGGCACCGGCGTTCCAGTGCCCCGCGGCCTCCGCCGGTACCAAGGCGCACCGGCTCGCAGCGGCAGCGCATTCTGCCGCCGCCAGCTCCGCGCCTCGACGAAGCTCTGCAACCGCTGTGGCACCGCCGTCGCCGGCCGCGAGGAAGAGGCCGATGCGGGCCTCGTCTCCAATGGCTGTCCCGCTTGGCAGCGCAAGTGCCACCAGAAGAAGGAAGAGGCGGAAAGGATTACAAGGGATTAAGCGGATCAACGGATTGAACGGACGCCGAATTCCAGTCCGTTGAATCCGTAAAATCCGTGTAATCCGTTGTGAGACCTTTTTCCCCACGGAGCTCACGCGTGTCTTCTCCAGGCGCTTGCCGCGCTATCGGGTGCGCGCCAGTTCACTTGCCGATCCATCCGGGCGGAAGAAGTGGAAGCGCCCGTTCTTCACCTCCGCCAGGGTAGGCTTGCGGACGTCGTTGACCGTCGAGTCGAACACGATCGTGCCGGTCACCCCGTCGAACGTCTTCTTGGCAAACAGCGCATCGCGAATGCGCGCGCGGTTGAGTCCCGCTTCGCGGATGGCGGCGATGATCAGGTTGGTCCCGTCGTACGCGTGCGCACTGAATGCATCGGGTTCCGCGCCAAAGCGGGCTCGGTAACGCTCGCGGAACGCGCGCCAGGCGGGATCGTCTCGATCTGGATCGAAGCTCGCCGTCGCCACGACGCCTTCCGCTGCCGGTCCGGCGGCTTCGAGGAACGCCGGATGCACGCAGCGATCGAATGCGAAGATGGGCAGCGACATCCCCCGCGCGCGCACGGCTTTGACGATCAAGCCCAGCTCGGTCGGGTTGCCGAGCAGAAACAGCGCGTCCGCGTTCGTGCGGCCGATGTTGTCGAGCTGCTCGGCGAAATCCGTATCTCCGTTCTTGAAGCGTTGCTCGATGACGATGGGGTGGTTCAGTCTCCGCGCGCCCTGCATGAACTCGGCGATCCCCACTCGACCGTCGCGGTCGTTGACCCGGAGTACCGCCACGTGCGAGAGCCGGCGAACCCGGAAGATGTGGTCGAGCAGCACGTAGGCGTTTTGGCGGTCGTCGTTCCTCACCCGCACGATCCAGGGAATCGCGTGCTCGAGCAGCGTCGGGTCGGAAGAGCCGGCATTGACGATCGGCACCTCGGCTTTCAGCGCCGCGCGGGCGAGGACGTGCTGGTGGTTGCTTTCCACGGCGCTGAGGAGGGCCCATACCCCGTCGGCATAGGCGAACTGCGCCAGCTCGTTTGAGGTCTGTCCCCATTGCACCAGGTCAGTGCGCGGGACGAGGCGGAACGGCTTGCCGCGATATCCTCCGGCGCGGTTGGCGTCTTCGACCGCAAGCTGGGCCGCCCGCAGCATCGGGCGGCCGAACAGCGCGACCTTCGGATCGCCCCGCACGCCGGAACGGAAGCCGGGGGGCAGGATGGGCTTGTCCTCGTCCTCCAGCGGACCGATGAAGCCGATCCGCACCTCGTCGACCGGCGGGTCGGGTTTGTCCCGGCCCGCCCCGAGAAACTCCGGCGGGGTGGTGAAGAACTGGTGGTAGATGTCGAGGTGCCGGTAGGGGAGGAATTCCTCCGGGGTGGCGGCGTACGCGAAGCGCGGCGGGGTCGTGGCTCGCGATCCCGCGCCTCCTCTTGGCTGGGCGGCGATGGTGTCGTTCGCCGGCACACCTGCCATCGTCGCATCCAGCTCGCCGCGGCTCACACCCTTCTCGGTAGCCACCCAAACCGCATCTCCCTGGAAATCGACGCCGAGGACGAAGTTGTCGGCCATTGCGGTCTCGGTCACGATGGTTGCCGCGCGCTCTTTGCCTCGGGTAAACGTGATCTCGCCCTTGCCGTCTTCACGCCGGCGGTACGTCGCCCAGTTCGAGCCGTCGGTGGTGCTGAGTCCCTTGTCGGTCGCGCACCACGCAATGCGGCCGTGCGCCCGCACGAACTGGACGAAGTTGCTTGCCAGGCCGCTGTCCTCGGCGAAATAGGTGCGCCACGTACGGCCGTCGTAACGGGCGAGGCCGAAATACGACGCCTGCCAGAGGACGCCGTCCTTGAAATCAACGCCCGCGGTGACGTCGTGCACCGGGCCGTCGTCGGGCAGGAGATCGATCTCCATCTCCTTGTCGGGATCGCGGTACTCTCGCCATCGCCCTGCCTGTTTCTCGAACTCGAGCACGCCAGCGCCCCAGGCGCCGATGTAGACCTTTCCGCCTTCGATCGACGCCGAATACGTCCACGGCTCGGCCATCGGCGTGTTTTGCTCGGTGAAGATGGTCCACTCGCCCGTGCGCAGATTGAGCCGGCTCGCTCCCATCGCCGTCGCGGCCCAGATCTGATCTTCGTCCGGATCGCACTCGACGTCGTTGACGAAGTCGTTGGAGAGACCGCTCGAAAGCTGCGTGAAGGTTTCGAACTTGCCGCCGGAGAAGCGCGCCAGGCCGCCCATCGTGCCGACCCAGAGGTCTCCCGTGCGCGGGCACACGTCGAGCGACAGGACGACCGGGTGCGGCAGCCCATCTTTCACTCCCCACGTGCGCCACCGCCCCCCTTCGTAAGCCGCGAGCCCGGCCTCCGTGCCCGCCCAGACGCGATCGCCGTCGACGCGCAGGGTGAGAACTTTGTCGGATGGAAGGCCGTCTTTGAGCGAAAAGGTCGTCCAGCGCGCAACGGGCGGCATCGTGAAGACATCCGGCTCGGGTGCTCCCGACGCGACGGCAGCAGAAAAAAGCACGAGGCTGTAAATCCCGAGGCGAAAAAAATGCTCGCCGCAGAGACGCCGAGAACGCAGAGACAACAGTGCTATGGAGCCCTCTCGGGGACGGGTGCCAAGGCCATTCTGATGGGTGTCGAGAAGACGTCCGTCTTCTCCGCGTCTGCGCGTCCTTACGGTGGGGGCTTTTTTCGGTTCGAGCCGTGGGATGGGCGCCCACCGAATGTCGGGCGCACGGGCGTTCTGGCGGTTGGCGGTGCCCATCCTGCGATGCTTCCACTGCATGGCCATGCTCACAGCGTTTTCAGGTACTCGATGAGATCGTTGAGGTCGACCTTCGACAAGTCGACGGTGATGCCGTGAGTGTCATACGGATTGAATCGGGTCCAAATCTCCTCCAGCGTGGTCGCCTTTCCGTCGTGCAGGTACGGCGCCGACTGGTAGACGTTGCGCAGTTGCGGCGTGTCGAACTCCTTCTTGTCGTCGCTCGGAGAGCTGGATCCCACGTCGAACTTCTGCCGGTTGGTGAAGTTCGGCGGCGGGTGACAGGTGATGCACCGGTCTTTCGGCGCGATCGGTCTTCCGTCGCGCATGGCGGTGCGTTCGAAGAGGGCCTTGCCGCGCGCCTGCGCCGGCGTGAGCATGCCGTCCGACGCGCGGTGGCTATTGGGGGGGTTGCGCAGCGAGCGCATGAAGGCGACCAGCGCGTTCAGATCATCCGGAGCAAACGGCTCGATGCGGGTGAGGAACCGCGCGAAGCGGATGCCGCACTGCATGTACATGCTGGTGTTCTTGCCGTCCCACTTGAACGGCGCGGTGCCGTCGATTTCGAGCAGCGTCCGGTTGTCGACGATGTTGCGGCCCAGACCGTCGGGCTCGAAGTCGTATTGCAGCCGATCGACGTGGTTGTTGGGGTGACAGCTCCGGCAACTGAACTGGCCCTGGAAGGTGCGCGAAGCGCTGTTGAACAGTCGCTCCCCGCGCCGCAGCACCGTCTCGCGGGTGGTGACGCCGACGTCGATCCGCGCCGCGACCTCCATCCGACTCACGTCGATCACTGCGATCCGATCCGCGAGCCGCTCGGCGACGTAGACCCACCGCCCGTCGGGCGACACCGCCAGGCCCTTGGGATTGGCGCCGACAGGGATGCGCGCGCGGACGTATTGCTTGCTCAGCCCCAGGTGGTTGGCGAACGTCGCGAGCTGGTCGCTCGATGCCGACGCCAGCAGCGCGCGGAGCCGACCCACGTCGATCGCCGTAATCACATCGGCACCCGAGTGGCTGACGAAGGCCAGGCGACCATCCGGGGTGAACACGACGTCGCACGGATCGGCATAGAAGGCGTTGACCTCATCGAGAAGAACCTGCGCGACGCGGCCGGTCTGCAAGTCGAGCGCGCCGACACCGTTCGTCATCATCCAGCCGCGTGCGACCTGAATCGCCGGTAGGAGGTTCTTGGGCCTGACCAGTGTGATGAGCGCCAGATCGCCCTGCGGCGCCACCGCAACGCCTTCGAGCAGATGGGCGTTCGCCAGCTCGGTGCGTGCATGGACCACTCGGCGATCGACGTCGACGACCGTGACCTCCGATACGGGCGGATCCGGGCCGCTCTTCGGGTAGGAGAGCTGGGCGGTGACGAAGAGGCGCTTGCCGTCCGGCGCGAGCGCCAGGTCGTACGGATTGCTGCCCGCGCGAAGCCGTCTCACCTCTGCTCCCTGGGCCAGATCGATGACGCTGATGTCGTTCCCGAACCAATTCGCCACGAAGAGCGTGGTGCCGTCCTTTGCCAGCGCCAACCCGGCTGGTTCGTCGCCGACGGCAACCGTCGCCGCCACGCGGCCCGCGTCGAGATCGACGATCGCAATGGAGTCCGCGCCTCCGTTCGACACGTAGGCGCGCCGGCCATCGGGCGCGAGCGCGATGCTGTGCGGCTTGGTGCCGACGGGAATCTCCTGCGCGAGGCGCCGGGTTTCGAGGTCTACCACCAGCAGTGAATTCCCCTGCGAGGCGGTTGCGTAGAGGCGCCGGCCGTCGGCGGATACAACGACATTGAGCGGCGAGCGATAGCGGGGCCGTGCAATGCGATCAGCGAGTGTGCCGCCGTAGCCGACATAGTGGCACGACAGGCAGCCGACGGCGGTTGGCTCGGCGCCGGTGTAATAGCGCACGTGCTCGGTTGCGGCGCCGTGGACGGCGACACCGGTTGCGCCCAGAACGAGTGCAGGCAGCGCGACCGCCGCCGCCCAGAGCATCTTGTGTGCTATTCCCGAAAATCGTCGCGCCACGCGAGGATTCCTGTCAGCGGCTTTGGACTCTGGACCCTTCGACGGTGCTCAGGACATGCTTTCGAGTTTGCGCTGTGGGTGAAGCCCGCGCTGCGACCGCATCCGCGAGATCATGGCTTGCGAGCCTCCGCCTGCATGGCCAGGGCGGCCGTTCCGACGCGCGTCGGCCCGCCCGCCAGCGCCAGTATCGCCCGGTTCTCAGGGGCGAGTTCCGGATCTTCATGGCATCCGATGCACCCGCGGTTCTCGTTCGGACGCACCCAGAAACCGCTGTCGTCGGCGGCGATCACGCCGTCGGGGCCGTACAGCTCCAGATGGAGCGGCTGGTCCGCGGGAACCTCGACGAAGAACGAGCCATCCGCCGCCACGGGCGCTTCGCCCAGCATCTGCCCGTCGGCTCCCAGCACCCGCACCGTACGGATGGCGCCGGGCTTAACCGCCGACAGCGCCGGGAGGCGCGAGGTGCGGACATCGAGGCAGAGCAGGGTGCCCGTGGACTTGCGTTCATCGACCACGCTGGTGAGACTGGGGGGCCTTGCCTTTGGCGGCGCCTGCGCGGCGCCAAGCGCGAGAACGATCGGACGGAACTCGGTGTCGATGTCCGCGCGCGTGTCCGCCTCCGCGAGCACCTCGTGCTTGCCCGCAGGCTGGTGCACGGAGACGGCGGCGAGCTGCGGGCGCGAGCCGTTCCCCGAGGCTTCGATGAAAGCCACTCGTTCGTCGATCAGCCACGGCCCGCCTTCGACGGACGTGCCGTCGGCCAGGTCGCAGAACAACTGGAGACCCGTGCCATCCGGGTTGATCGCAAAGAGCCGGCCCGCACCGCCGTCGAGCGAGTGACGCCGAAAGACGATACGGCCGTCGGGCAGCACGGCGGGAACCCGGTCGCGGGCGTCGCCGAACGTGATGCGCCGTTCCTCGCTGCCGTCGGGCCGCGCGGTATAGAGCGCGGTGGGCCCATTGCCATCGGTCCCGGCAAGCGATCGCGCGTAAACGATCCGGCCGTCGGGCAGAGAGGCCGGGTCCAGGTAGGTGGGCGGAAGCGCTGGGGCCGGAGCCGACGCGCTTCGGGATTGCATGAGCACGGCGGCCAGAAGGAGCAGTCCGAGTGCGGTGACCACTGCCCGCCAACGAAGCATGGCCCTACGCATCGGGCTCCTCCACGACCAGCAGCTTGCGGGCCGGGACATCGGTCAGGACCTGGGTCGTTCCGGAGGGCCAGCGAATCTCGATTCGCTCCGCGCGCTCGGCAGACCCAAGACCGAAATGCATCCGGGGATCGCTCTGCGAGAGGTAGCCCCCGGTCGAACGGTGCTCGGCGACTTGCGTGTGGCCGGCCGCAGTGACGATGACCTTCGCGCCCAAGCCGTCGCGGTTTGAGCGCGGCGAGCCTGCACTCGCCGTTCGCCCCATCCCGCCCACGAGCTGGAGCTCGATCCAGGCGTTGCGCGTGCCGTCGCTGCGGAGAAAAATCGCCGGCCCGTTCAGATTCACCACAATCACGTCCAGATCGCCGTCGTTGTCGTAGTCGCCGTACGCGCTGCCGCGGGCCATCCATTCATGGCGGAAGAACTCGCCCCAGCGCGCCGACTCGTCGCGGAATCCCGCCGCGCCGAGGTTTTCGAAGAGCTGCGCTTCCTGGCCGAAAAGCCGGGACAGGTCGGCGTTGACTTTGAAGATGTCGAGGTCGCCGTCGTTGTCGAAGTCGAAGAAGAAGCAGCCCCATCCCACGAACTGCGCGCTGTTCCTGCCCACCCCGAGCGGGACCGCCACGTCGGTAAACAGGCCCTTCCCATCGTTGCGGAACAGCGACGAGATGGAGCTGTCCGACACGAAGATGTCGAGTCGCCCGTCGCCGTTGTAGTCGCCGAAGTCGACCGCCATGTGGGCGGTCGAATCGCCGGCGCTGTTGTACGCCACGCCGGCCTCCAGCGCGCCCTCGCGGAAGCTCGAGCCGCCCTCGTTGCGATAGAGGAAATTCTCCATCGCATCGTTGGAGACGTAGATGTCGTCGAGGCCGTCGTCATCGAAGTCGGCGGCGCTCACGCTCATCGCGCGCCCCGCGCCGGTGATGCCGGCCTTCTCGGTGACGTCCTCGAAGGTGCCGTTGCCGCGGTTGTGGTAGAGCCGATCGAACTCGGCGGCGTATGCGAGCGGCCCCGGGAAGCCGTCGGGCGCGTAGTAGAGGTTGTACTTCGCGTCGAACTGGATGTAGTTGCCGACGTAGAGGTCGAGGTATCCGTCGCGGTCGTAGTCCAGCCACGTGGCGGCCACCGAGCATCGGGGATCGCCCACGCCGGCGCGCGCCGTTACGTCCTCGAAGGTGCCGTTGCCGCGGTTGTGGAAGAGGGTGTTCGGGCCGTAGTTGGAGACGTAGATGTCCGGATAGCCGTCGTTGTCGTAATCACCGACCGCGACGCCCATTGAGTAGCACTCCGGGCACCCGACGCCCGCCTTCGCGGTCACGTCTTCGAAGGTCCCGTCGCCGCGGTTGCGGAAGAGGCGGTTGAGCGGCTGGACGCGCGGAGGATCGCCCTTGGAGATGATCGGGTGGTGTTTGCCGGTGGCGATGTAGAGGTCGAGGCGGCCGTCCTGGTCGTAATCGAGCCACGCCGCGCCGCTCCCAACCGCCTCCACGAGGTTCGAGAACTGCTCGTCCCCGAAGGAGTGGACGAAGTCGATCCCTGCCGCCCTGGTGATGTCGACGAACCCCGGTTTCCCTTCGGGAGGCAACGGGGGCCGAAGCCCGTTGGAAGGGGATCGGGCCGGGCCCCGATCACAGCCGGCGAGGACGACCAATAGCGCGAAGGCCAGCGCGCAGGTTCCTACAGGACACAGCCGAACGGAGCTGAATAGGGCAGACTTCCACATGCCGCGCACGCCACACCCGAACCCGACTGCTCTCACAGGATGAGGACCAGCCGCAACGCCATCTATGACCGCGCGTCATGCTTCGTATGCCCGCACCGTGGGAAGAATGATGATGAACGGCACCTTTTCCGGTGACGGCAAGCACCTGAGCAACCGGTTTGCTTCTACCCCTCGATGTGGCGGGTGTTCCAGGTGCGTTTGCGATGACAATTGGGCTTCACCCCGCGTTGCGGATCCATCCGCTTTCGGCCACGGCCTCTCGCCAGCGGTCCTGGATCGCCCAGAACTCACACCACTGCTCGACATACGCAAGGTCGAGCGTCGGATTGTTGCGGAGGATCTCCATGATGTCAGCACGGTCGCGGTAGCGGTAGGCGATCAGCTTGTGAATGATCACATCCTCCACCGACAGAATGCGAAGTGCGCCCGGTTCCGGCCCAGTGGGTTTTGCCCGGGCGAGTGCCTCTCGTTGGTACGGAATCTTCACGACCAGCAGGTCGGTCGGGAAGTGGGTGTCGTGCCCGAGTCGGATGATGTCGGGATACTCCGACTCCGGCGAGCGGCGGAAAACTCGCCACCCGTCCTTTTGCAGCACTTGCACGAGCCCGCCGACCTGAGCGGCGTGAACCAGCACGATCAGGTCGAGGTCCGTCGTGGCGCGCGGCGCTCGATAGGCATTGGCAGCCACGGCGCCTGCCACGCACCACTCGACGCCGAGCCGCTCGAAACAGCGGCTGAAGTACCGAAGGGTCGGGTCAACCGCGGGGCTGGCCGAGTCTTCTGGCCCGCTCATATACCGCTTCGTGTGCGCGGAATTCGTCGTCGTCGGGTTCCAGGCGATCGTTCGGAAACATCGAACGGTGTCTGGCAAGGAGGCGTTCGAGCGTGCGAAGGCATTCCTCAAAAGAAGTCGGTGCTGGACGCGTCTCGGATTCCGCTTCCGCAACGTGATGAAAGACCGCCCAATCTTTCGGGCCCGCACGCATCAACTTCACACTAGCACAGGCGTCCCCTGAACGGCGAGTCTGGTCGCCTTCAACAACCCCGGGAGCCTGTTCGAGAAAGCGTCGCTCGTGCCTCGACAGGCTCAGCACGTGTTTCCGTTCGGCCAAGGCGAACGGGCCGCGATGCCGAAGTCGAAAACCGCATCGAAGGAGGCATCAGGCTCCTGGATCGCGGTGACATCTCCCGTGCGGAATTGGACGCGTTCTGGCGGGTACCGAGCGAGACGCTCGCCGGCGAGTGCGACCATGTCTGGGTCCAGGTCGAAGGCATGGACTTCCCGTGCACCGAAGCGGTCCAGGATAATCTCGGTACCGACCCCGCGGCCGCAACCGATCTGGAGGACGCGCAAGCCGTCGGTACGTGTGCCGAGCTTCCCGAGCAACGCCGTCTCGTACCACCGTTGCACTCTGGCACGCGCGGGGTTGTTCATCAGCGCCTTCTCGATGCGATTGAGGAGCATGACCGCCGCACCTCGCGGGTTCACGGTGAACAATGCCATCATGCCGGCGTGGATGTGGTCGTTCACGTGACAGTGATAGAGCCGGGTTCCGGGATCGTCCGGGACCATGTCGGTTGGGACGCCGTCATCGTCCCTGTCGGTGCCTGTAGTCCCATCGTTGTACGGTGCGCCTTCGGAGTCCTTCTCGTAGAACACACCGTGTGGGTGCAGCGTGACCGGAAAGCTCACGTTGTTGCGGAACGTGATCTTGATCGTGTCGCCGACTTCCGCGCGGATCAGCGGGAATTGCGTGGTCGGCGCGCGATCGTTCGCTTCAGGACCTCTGCCGGGGGCCTTGTCCGGCCTGTGGGACATGGCCAATTTGACGAAACTGCGGGCTCAGCCCTACACTTTTGGTGGGCCGTCTGGCCAAATCACAGCGAAAGGAGGGATGGCAGTGAATGCTGAGCTGATTGCGATCCTGGTGACGTCGCTCATCGAGGTGACGTTCTTGGGCTGGATGATCTACCGAATGTACACGAAGATGGGAGCCGAGGATGCAGCACTATATCTCCAGGGTCGGAAAATCGAAGAGGTCCTCCGGGACATGCGAGAGCAGCTCACGAGAACGCGGTGACTCCGCCGAGCGCGTATTCCTCGCCAGCAATGGCTCTCGCCCAGCTCCCTTCTTCGGAAGGGGCCATTCAGTTTCCGCACGGGAGTCAGCCGTGGCAGGCACAGCTCCGCGCGGGTCTGCTCAGCCCCGAGGCCCCGCTCAGCCTCCCCGTGCATCCCCTCCAGCTCTACTTCGCCTTGTTCTCACTCGCGTTGGGAGTCTTCGCGCTCGCCTGGCAATCGCGGAAGGCCTACCACGGCCAGGTGTTCCTCCTCTATGTTGCCCTCCACGGCATTGGGAAGTTCTTCTTGGAGTTCCTTCGGTTTGGACCACTGCCGCACGTCCAGTACGCGTCAGGAGTCCTTGGGCTGTTCGCCGTCACCGCGCTGATTGGGAAAGCCATGCTTGCTCCCAATACCCCTCGCGCCCCAACTTCATAGGAACGCCCGAGGCAGAGCCGACCTGAATGCAGTTCGGTGGGGCCGGAGTTGGAATCGCAACCCTGGCTGGTTCCTACCCCTCGATGCGGCGGGTGTTCCAGGTGCGGAGGTATTCCTCCACCTCGGTCGAGAGCGGCAGCGGTGCGGACGGCGGGTAGTTGTCCATGGCGTGGTAGGGGAGGGGGTCGACGGTGTCGGGGAAGGCGGTGTAGAGGTCCATGTCCTTGCAATAGCCGTCGGTGTGCAGCACTACCGTGCGGGTCCGATCAGCGGGGAGCGGCGGTAGCTGCGTGGCGTCGAAATCGAGGGCGATCTCTTCGCCGCGGGCGAAGATCACGTAGCGGTCGTCCGCGGCCTCCAACAACGGCCGCACGTCGCCGAAGCGGGTGTAGTTGCCGGTCAGGTTCTTGAACGGCACGCCTTGGTCGATGCGCTGGTAGTCGTAGAGCGTCGGGTTGGCGCCGTCGGGCGAGTACTCGCGCGGATAGCCGACGTAGCGCAGCTCGGCGACGGCCGGTCGCAGGACGTGCTGCTCGAGCTGCGGCCCGGCGACGTCCTCGCCGATGAAGATCTGGTCCCAGAAGATTTCCATGTTGGTGCGCAGGCGCAGGCGTCCGTCCTCACGCAGCGGGAGGGATGAGACGTCGAGCGTCATCATGCGCGGCAGACCGGCCGGGTAACCGGCGTCGGCCACGGCGACGCGCCAGGCGCCGCGCCCGTCGGGCACTTCGATCGACGGCGGCTGCATCCGCAAGCCCGCCTGATACGCGGCGTAGTTGACGTGCGAGTACGTGTACTCGACCCAACTGTAGAGATAGAGCACGAGCCGCGCATCCGGCCGCGCACGCCGGAGCTGATCGCCGAAGTCGAGTTCGAGCCAGTGGTCGGCGGCGTAGCCGACGAAGCGGGGATCGACCGGCGGTGTCACGTAGCGCCGGTCGATCCGCAGAATGTGGTCGCGCACCTCTTCGCCGCGATCCGTGCGCGCGGCCACCGGGAAGATCTTTTCGGCAACCGCGAACGGCCGGCCGGTGGAAAAAGGCGGCGATCCGGCGAAGCGCTCGTCGGGATACACTTCCCACGCGGAAGGATGGTCGTAGGCGTGGAGGTGGACCTGGTCGAGGTAGGTGACCTCTTCGAGCGGCTCCGCGATGCGCAGGAGATAACGGCCGTCGCGCGGCCGGATCTGCTCGGGGGGAATGCGGACGTCCTCGGTGGGATCGGGCGGGCCGTATTCGCCAGGCGCCATGAAGAAGCCGAGACCGCCGGCACCGAGGAAATCGGTGACGAACGCGAAGCCGGCGCCGTCCCAGGCAAACAGCAGCGGGCACGAGGACGGCTTGCGCAACACCTTGGCGATCCGCCAGCGTTGATCGGCCGCGACCTCCAGCTCGCTTTGCAGGACGGCGTCGGGCCACGCGAGCCGGACGTAGTCCGCCTTCGCGTAGTCGCCCAGGCCGAAGTGCGCCTGGCTCGGCCGCGCACCCAGGTAGCCCGAAGCGGACGTGACGCTCCCGATCTGCAAGCGGCGGCCGGTCTTGACCTCCACCTGGAGGCCGATGGCGTTCGGATCGATCCAGTGTCCCTCACCCTCGCCGCCCTTGGCGGGAATGACCTCCAACCAATGCCGTCCCGCCGGCGCCGGGGCACGCCACAGCTCCGGACGCGCGGCGGCGCGGGCGACGAGCAGTTCGAGCGACCCATCGCCGTCCAGATCCGCCGCCAGCGCGCCGCGCGCATCGGGCGCCGGGCGCTCCTCGCCGAGCGGCACCGGCGGCGCGAAGGTGCCGGTGCCTCTGTTCATCAAAATCTGATGCTTCGCTGTACCGGTGGCCCCCGTGCCGAGTAAGGCGAGATCGAGATCGCCGTCGAGGTCGAAATCTCCCAGCAGGCCGCCCACGGCGCCACCCACGGCAAGCGCCACGTTGGCGAATGCCGTGTCTTCCACGAAGCGCCCGCGTTCGACCTGCAAGAAGAGCCGCGGCGGTTCGGCGCCGCGCAGCAGGAGCACCTCCTCTCGGCCGTTCAGGTCGACGTCGCCCGCCAGCGCGCCGCTGCCCGCCCCGGCATCGGCAAGCTCGACGAACCGCGCACCGGCATCGGTGTACTTCCCGACCCGATCGTTGAGAAAGATACGGTTGGGGCTGCGGTGGTTGACCAGGTAGAGATCGAGGTCGCGATCGTCGTCGAGGTCGATAAAGAGCACGCCCACCGTGGCCGCGTCGCCGCCGTCGATTCCCGCCTCTGCGGCGACGTCAGTGAACGTGCCGTTGCCGTTGTTCCGAAAGAGCGCGTTCGGAGCGCCGGGTCGAGCCGAGGCGTCGGAGCCGACGCGAGCGAAGTTCGCGACATAGATGTCGAGATCGCCGTCGTGATCGGCATCCGCCCACGCCGCGCCGACGCTGAGTGAGGAACCGCCAGCCGTTCCTGTGCTCTCTGTCACGTCAGTGAACCCGCCGGTCCCTTCGTTGCGGTAGAGCCGGTTCGGCCCCGCGCAGGTGAGATACAAATCGGGATCGCCGTCCCCATCGTAATCGCCGAAGTACGCGCCGACGGCGTTGCGGCCATCGATCCCCGCCTCCGGTGCTTCCGCGAAGCGCCCCCTGTCATTGCGGTAGAGCATGCCTTTCCCCTCGGGGCCGACGGCGGTGAGGAAGAGATCGAGGTCGCCGTCGCCATCGACATCCGCGGACGCCACACCCGGCGCGAACGCGGCCGCGCCCGCTTGCCCAGATTCACCCGGCCAGCCAGCCACACCCGCCGCGGCCAACCGCAGGCCGGCGTCTTCAGCGGCATCGGTGTACGCCGGCGCGACGTCGGCCTCGCCGCCGCCGGCCAGTCCCGGGAAGGCGCGGATCACCTCGGCATAGCGTCCCATCTCGCCGTACTTCATTCCGGAGAAGGCGCCGGCCTTGGCCGCCTTCAACCCGCGAAAGCGCTCAATCAACTCTTGGGCGCGTGCCTTCTCACCGGCTTTCATCAGCAAGGCCTGCAGGCGGTAGCAGGCCGATTCGTGGTGCGGAATCTTTTCGAGCGTCTTCTCCAGGTGTTTCTGGGCGGCGGCGGGATCGCTGTCCGCGATCAGGATGCCGAGCTGGTAGTGGGCGTCACCGTCTGGCTGCGCGTGCGCCAGCGGAAGCCGTCGGCGTCGCGCGTCAGCGGGTCGATCCGCAGCACCGCCTCGAACTGCGCCTTCGCTTCGTCGAAGCGGGTGAGATGCCGCAAGAGCATGCCGAGGGCGTAGTGGGCGTAGGGGTTGTCCGGCGCTTCGGCGACGACTTTTTTCAGCTCCACCTCGGCGGCTGCATAGCCCTCGTCCGTCTGCGCGTTGAGCAGCGCAATGCCGTAGTTCAATCGCCCCGTCGTCCAGTTGGGTGCCAGGCGGACGACCTCTTCGAATGCCCGCACGGCTTCGAGCGGCTGGTAGCGCTCCATCAAGCCCACGCCCTTGTTGAACAGCTCGACGATCCGGTCGAGCTGCGCGGGCGGGATGCCGGGAGGTGGTGCTTCCGCCGGGCGCGCGGCGGGTTTTTCAGCCCGTTCCGTCTCGGTGCGCTGACACGCCGTGAGCGGGAGCAAAAGTGCAAATATGACTGCGAGGGCCACCGCCACAGTGTTGCCCTCTCCCGGATGGGAGAGGGTTGGGGTGAGGGCGATTCGAAGGTTGGAAGAGCGAGCAATCGAGCCGCTCTGCAAACGGTCGCTCATCGCAGCTTCTTCTTCGCCGCCCCGATGGCGCGGTTCGTCTTCTCCACGTCGAGGTCGCGCTCCGCCGTCCACTGGCCGGGAGCGAAAAACGTCCTGCGGTAAACCGGGTAGGCTTCCGTGCGCAGATGGGCGAGCATGTGGTGGCCCTGGCGCACGGAGCGCTCGTGCCGCAGCGCGGCGACGTCGATGGGGGCGACGACGATTTTCGGGCCGGGGCCGGGATCGGCCTGGGCGAGGATGCGCCCGTCGAAATCCACGATCATGCTGCCGCCCGGCCAGGAAAACGGCGGGTAATTGGCAAGACTCGCCGCCTGATTGGCGGCGACCACGTAGGCGATGTTCTCCAGCGCCCGGCAGCGGTTCACCACCGTCCACCAGTCCATCGGCGCCGTGGCGCCCCACGGGTCCATGTAGGCGGAGACCCGAATCAACACCTCGGCACCGTTCGCCGCGAGCTGGCGCAGCACTTCGGGAAAGATCCAGTCGTAGCAGATCGCCACACCGAGGTTGCCGATCGGCGTCTGCGCGACGGGAAACAGTTCCTCCCCATAGCCTTCGAGGTCGTGCGGGCTGGCGTTGACCTCCACGGGATCCAGGGATTCACCTTGCGGTACTTCGTCAGCAGCCCTTCGGGTCCGATCAGGCACGTCGTGTTGAACACCGCGTGGGGCCATGCGGGATCTTCTTCGAGAAAAGTCCCCGTCTGGACGTACACATCGAGTTGCCGCGCCACCTCCGCGTAGCGCTCGGTGTGCTCGTTCGGGATCGGCACGGTCAGATGACGCCGCAGCTCCGCGGCGGTGGGGTAGGCGGGCGCCGCGTGGGCGAACTCCGGAAAGACGAGCAGCTTGATGGGCAAGAACGGTGCATATCCCTCCACGGCCTGCTCGATCATTTCGATCATGTGCGACACCCGCTGGGCGATCTGCTCCCGCCGCGTCGGGTTGGGCAGATCGATCTGGCAGGCCGCGGCGCCGTAGCGAACGATTGTCTCATGCATCGGGATACACCACTTGCACCTTGCCCGCCGGAACACCGGTGAGCACCGTCTCCTTGCCGTCGGCCCACTGCACGCGAACCTCCTCGGCGACGTCGTTTTTTCCCAGGCCGAATATCATCTCCGCCGCGTGCATGCCGAGGAACGTGACGTCCGCGCCCCACCAGCGGTACTGTCGTCGGCCGCCGGCCAGCACCGCCACCTTCGCGCCGCAGGCCGCCGTGGTCGGCCCTTTGAGCGTGAGCGTGAGCGAGCGGTTGGTCGTCTGCGTGTCATTGCGCAGCAGCAGCGGCTGGCCGCGATTGATCGCCACCGCGAGATCCATGTCTCCGTCGCCATCGAAGTCGGCGGCCGCCAACCCGCGGGCATTGTGCGAGCGCGCGAACACCTCTCCCGCGGCCGGGGCGACGTTGTGGAACTGCTTGCCGTCGTTCCAGAAGAGGAACATCGGCTCCGCGATCAAACGTTGCGGATCTGCTTTGTGTTCGAGCGTGCTGCCGTTGGCGACGGCGATGTCGATCCAGCCATCGAGATCGAGATCGACCAGGGCGCTTCCCCAACCGACGACATCGAGCGAGATTTCCCCCAGACCGAACTGGCGGGTCTTGTCGCGGTATTCGAGATCTCCGCCCGAGGTGATCACGCTTTCGTAGAAGGCGTTTTCCTGCGCGACCCAGTGGGTGAGAAAGAGGTCGGGCAAACCGTCCGCTGCACTGCTCATCTCGTTGATCTCGCCGACCGAAAGCCCCATCGACGCGCGCGGGTCGGCGGTGCCGGTCATGGTCGAAAGATCGGCGAACGGCACGAGCTCCGTCCCGCCGCCGTCGCCGATCATGTTCCGGTAGAGCTTGTTCTCGGACACGTCGTTGTTGACGTAGAGGTCGAGCCACCCGTCGCCGTCCAGGTCGACGAAGGTCGCGTTCAGGCTGCGGCCCTCCGGGTTGGTCACGCCGAGTCTCTCGGCCACGTCCTCGAACGTGCCGTCGCCGCGGTTGCGGTAGAGCCGATTCGGCACCGGATCAAACGAATTCGGATTGAGGGTGAAGGGTACCGCATACGCCCCATCGCCGCGCGGCAACATCAGATCGGGACCAATTCCCGCGTCGTCATAGCGGACGTAGTTGCAGACGTACAAGTCGAGGCGGCCATCGCGGTCGAAGTCGCCCCAGGCGGCACAGGTCGACCAGAGCGGATCAGCCACGCCGGCCTTCGCCGCCACTTCCTCGAAGGTGCCGTCGCCGCGGTTGTGAAACAGCCGGTTGGGGCCGTAGTTGGTCACGTACAGGTCGACCGGGCCGTCGCCGTCGTAATCCATGAACGTGGCGCCCATCCCGAAGCTGCCCCGGTCGCCCACACCGGCCTCTTCGGTGACATCGGTGAAATGATCGCCGTCGTTGCGAAAGAGATGGTTCTTGGCCTCTGGGTCAGGCGCTCCATGGAGGGAACCAAAAAAGTTGACGACGTACAGATCCCAGTCGCCGTCGCCGTCGTAATCGCCCCAGGCTACGCCGGAGCCCGTGTCCTCGGGCAAGGTCCGGCCGCGCGGGCCCGGCCCGTGGTGCATCACGACGCCCATCGCCTCCGCGACGTCGCTGAACCGGATCGGAGGGGCGGCGACGGCGGCCGAGGTTTTGAACGCCGCCGTCACGCCCTGCGTGGGATCGGCGAGGTCCGTCTTGCGCCGGGTTTCCAGCCAGAATGCCAATACGGCAAAACCGGCCGTCCCCAACACCGTGACGGCGACGGCCAGCCATACCTTCGCCTGACGCGACAGGCGTTTCCCATGCATCGACCGCCGCATCAACGCATCTCCCGCAAATCCTTTGCAAGAAGAGCCACCGGCATGCCGTCGAGGACAGTGATGCGCTTGCGCGTCGAGTCCTGCGGAACGGTGAACTGGTAGACCCCGCTCTCGCGCTCCATCGCCGGCACGACGAGATCCAGGAACTGCTGGCGATAGCGGCGGAAGTTGAGGTCGGCGGTCACCGTGAGCGGGCCTTGGATACCGGCCGGCACCCGAAAGCGGTACGCCTGGGTGTCCGAGTAGCGCGGGAAGATGACGCGCGCCCCTTTGCCGCCGGCCGACAGCCAGAGCTGGTGCTTGAGCAGGACCTGGCCCTCGCGGTCCATGGGCAGGCCCTCCAAGACCATCGTGCCCTGGTCGCGGGGGTTGCCGATCTCGTGAAGCTTGCCGGGTTCATCGAGGATCCAGCGCGTCGCCGGGTCGATGGCGCCCCATTCGGCAATGACGGTGTCGAGAGCATCCGTCACCCGCAGGTGCACCCACACGCGCATGAAGTCGAGCGGTCCTGTGATCAGGTTGTGGCCGGCCTTGCGGTTCATGACCACCACACGCAGTACGACCTCCTCGCCGGTGCGAACTTCGTCCGGGCCGAGCACCTGCACGGAGCCCACCGGTCCTTCCGGCCAGAGGTGGGCGATCTCCGGGATCACGGTCTTTCCCTGAATCCACTCCTTTGTCAGCTCGACGTGCGTTTCCCAGTTCGGCAGCTTGAGCACCGCCGGCATGAACATGTTGGTGGCAATGAAGCCGTGGTGCCGGTGGCTGTTGTCGTCGGCGGTGCGGTGCCGGTCGCCGGCCTCGCCGCGCCCGGGATCCTTCGAGTTGCGCACCAGGCGCATGTGGCAGTCCCGGCAGGCGAGGTCCTTCTCCGCATCCTCGGTATGCCAACTGCTCTTGCGCCACTCGTCGAACTGGTTCTGGCTCGGCGCGAGGCCGAAGCGGTTGAGCGCCTCGGGAATGAACTGCTTGTGACAGGCGCCGCAGAACTCCGGCGTGCGCATCAGATTGCGATCGTAGTCGGCCAGGTGCTGGCGCGGGTAGGCGCGGATGAGGAAGTCGGACACCAGCTTCTTCCACCCCTTGGTCGACTCCCAGAGATACTTGCTCGGCGGCGTGAGCACGTAGTCGGCGTTGCCGCGCTGGTCGACCTTGGAGATGGAGTGGCAGACAGCGCACGAGCTGCCCTCCTGCATGCCGGGGGCGGCGAGATCCATGTTGTGAATATCCTTTGCGCCCGCGAAGAGGGAGATCGGGTCGTGGCACCCGGCACAATAGCGCGTCTCGGCCGGCTCGCGGTCGGTCGCGAAGAGCTTTTGCACCGCTTGAAAGGGCGGGTTCATTGCCGAAAAGCGGTGCGCGCTCGGCTGCCACTCGGCGAGGATCTGCTCGTGGCAGCCGGCGCCGCCGCACGACTCGGAGTGGGCCAGGATATCGGGGTTGATGAGCTTGAGGCTGTTGGTGCGGGCGTACGTCGGCGCGAACGGGTTACCGCGGTACTCGTCGTACTGCTCGATGAATTTCGACAGGCTGTATCCCTCGGGCACGGGTTGCTCCACCGGCTGCGAGGGCCAGAGCGGCGCCGC
>JBBITY010000005.1:15731-23789 GCA_037440565.1 Desulfurellales bacterium | reverse complement strand
ACTGGTCAAGGACTACCCGGATGCGTTCTGCGGCGGCTGGGCGATGATCGACCCGTGGAAGGGCGAGATGGCGATCGCGGAGCTGGAGCACGCGATCAAGGATCTCGGACTGAAGGGGCTCAAGTTCCAGCAGACCGCGCAGGGCTTCTTTCCCAACGACCGCCGCTTCTACCCGCTCTACGAAACCTGCGCCGCGCTCAAGGCGCCGGTGCAATTCCACACCGGCTTCACCGGCCTGGCGTCGGGCACGCCGGGAGGGATGGGCATCAAGCTGAAGTACACGCAACCGATTCCCTACATCGACGACGTCGCCGCCGACTTCCCCAACCTCACCATCATCGCCTGCCACCCGGCCTGGCCGTGGCAGGAGGAGATGATCGCGATCCTGCTCCACAAGGGCAACGTGTTCCAGGAGCTGTCCGGCTGGTCGCCGAAGTACTTCCCCGAATCGCTCAAGCGCGAGATTCGCGGGCGGCTGCAGGACAAGGTGATGTTCGGCAGCGATTACCCGCTGATTGCACACCAGCGTTTGTTCGCCGACTACGAGGCGGAGAAGTATCCGCCGGCGATCCTGGACAAGATCTACTACCAGAACGCCCAGCGCATCCTGGGGATCACCGTATGAGTTGGCCCACCTTCAACACGCTGCAGCTCCAGCGCGACGGGCCGGCGACCTGGCTGCGGCTGAACCGGCCGGCGCGGCTCAACGCGCTCACCGAGGAGAGCTTTGCGGAGCTCGGGGCCGCTGTCAGCGCGATCGCCGCCGATGCCGACACGCGGGTGCTGGTGGTCACCGGGAACGGCCGTGGCTTCTGTGCGGGGAGCGATGTCGACGCCCTGCGCGAGCGCTTCGGCTGGACGGCGGCGCAGCAACTGGAGCGTTTCGCGCGGATGAACCGCGAGGTGGTGTTGGGGCTGTACGAGCTGCCGGTGCCGACCATCGCGGCCGTGAACGGGCCGGCGAGCGGCGGCGGGTTGAGCTTGGCGCTGGCGTGCGACATTCGTGTCGGTGCTGACGCGGCGACGATTCGTTGTGGCTACACGGCCATGGGCCTGATTCCCGATCTCGGGGCCACGTATTTTCTCCCGCGCGCGATCGGCCTGTCGCGGACGTGTCGGCTGCTGTGGACCAACAGCGAGTTGACTGCGGCGGACGCGCTGGCGCTCGGCCTGCTCGACGAGATGGTGCCGGCAAGCGAGTTGGCGGCGCACGTCGCCGCGCTGGCGGCGCACATCGCCGCGGCGCCGCCCCTGGCCGTGCGCCTGGGGCGCGCGGCCCTCCGCGCGGCGGCCAGCGGGACACTCGCCGCGGCGCTGGACGCCGAAGGGGTCGCCCAGAGCATCTGCCTGCAAAGCGCCGATCACCGCGACCGGGTCCAGGCCTTCTTGCGGCGACGCGCGGCGAACGCGCGGCGGTCGTCGGCCACCGGAGCGGCGTCTGCGAAAAGGATGTCCTGAATGAAAGAGCTCGCGCCGATCGAAAAGAACGTCAAGATTTCCCAAAAGGTGGTCGAGCAGTTCAAGACGCTCATCGCCGAAGGCAAGCTGCAAGCCGGCCAGCGCCTGCCGACCGAGAAGGAGCTGGCGGAAACGCTGCGCGTCAGCCGGCCCACGCTGCGGGAGGCTCTCATGGTGCTGGAGGCCATCGGCTACATTGAGATCCGGCCCCGCGAGGGCAGCTTCGTGCGCACGATGATCCCGGCGCCGCTGCGCGAGCCCGTGTTGAGCATGCTGGAGCGGCATCCGGAAAAGATCTTCGAGCTGTTCGAGGTGCGCCGCCGCATCGATCCGGACGGCGCGGCGCTGGCGGCCGAACGCGCCAATGAGCGCGAGCGCACCCAGTTGCGCGAATACCTCGAGCAGGTCAGAGCGCTGGTGGCCGGCGGGCGCTCGATCTTCTCCCCCGAGGTCGCCGATCTGTACGCAAAGACGTTCTTCCGCATCGCCGAGGCGACCCACAACACCATCTATGCGTACTTGATGCGGATGTTGTGGACGATGGTCGAGGGCGCCATCCCGTACAGCCGCGAGAAGCTGTCGTTTGCGCCCCACGTGTACGGCAAGTTCTTCCGGCAGTACGTCGCCATCGTCGAGGCCGTCGTCGCGCGAGATCCCATGCGCGCCCGACAGGCTGTCGCCCGGCACCTCGACCTCGGCGAGCAGGAGCTGCGCCGCGTCCTCGAAGAGGAGAAGCGGGCGAGCAAGGAGGACAAGGAAAAAGAAGGCCGCGAGGCCGTGATCGGCGAAACGCCGGCCGGCAAACCGGCGGCTTCACTGTAAGGCAATTCCCACCCAGAAAGGAGAAACAGTCATGCCCATCACGCAACCGCGGGAGTGGTTCGAGCGCGAGCTGCCGGCCAAGGTGCAGAGCGAGCCGAAGGTGATCGAGGGCTTCAACGGCACGCTGCTGTTCACCATCAACGGCGATCAGGGCGGCACGTGGACCGTGGATATCCACAACCAGCAACTCAACATCAAGGGCGAAGCGGTCCCCAACCCCGATATCACCATCACCATGAAGGATGGGGACTTCGTCAACTTCATCAACAAGAAGCTCTCCGGCCAGATGGCCTTCATGACCGGCAAACTGAAGGTCAAAGGCAACATGCAACTGGCCATGAAGCTCAACGGGCTCATCTGATCAGGGGAATGCGGTGAAAGCCTTCCTCACCGGCGCCACCGGCTACGTCGGCCAAGCGGTGATGCGGGACCTGGTGGCCCACGGCCACCAGGTCCGGGCGTTGGTCCGCAAGACGAGCGACACGCGTTATCTGGACGGTTTGCCCGTCGAGCGCGTATACGGCGACCTGCGCGACCCCCCGTCCCTGCGGGACGGGATGAAGGGCTGTGACACGCTCTTCCACGTCGGCGCCGCCGTGGCCCTGTGGGCGCCCGATCCAAACGAGTTCATCGACGCCAACGTCGTCGGCACGCGGACGATCCTGCGGCTCGCCCGGGAGCTGGGCTACCAGAAAGCGGTCTACACGAGCAGCATCGCCTGCGTGGGGCCGAACCTCGACGGAACGCCCGCGAATGAGGATTCGATCTACCGCTGGACGCCGAGCGATCCCTACATGATGTCCAAGTACATGGCGGAGATGGAGGCGTTGCAGGAGGTGGCGCGCGGATGTCCGGTGGTGATCGTCAACCCGGCGTCCTGTTACGGCGAGTTCGATTACCGGCCGTCGCTGCCCGGCATGCTGGTGCTGCACTTCCTGTGCGGCCGCATGAAGGTTTACATCGACAGCACCATGAACATGATCGACATCCACGACCAGGCGCGGGGCCACGTGCTGGCGGCCGAGCGCGGCCGCATCGGGGAACGCTACCTGCTCGGGAACGAGAACGTCCGCGTGTGGGACGCGTGCCGGATGATGCACGAGATCACCGGCCTGCCGATGCCGAAGTTCCGCATCCCGATCCGGGTGGCGATGGTCTTCGGCCTGATCGCCCAGCTCCGCGCCCAGTACATAACGCGCAAGCCGCCGTCAATGAACTACCACGCGATGAAGATGGGCCGGTACCACATCGCCTACGACTGCTCCAAAGCGGTGCGCGAGCTGGGCCTCGAACTGCATCCCGTGCGCGGCGGGCTCGAGCGCGCCATCGAGTGGTTCATGAACAACGGGTACGTACCGGAGAGGTACCAGCGCGTCTACCGCGCGCACCGGGCCAAGTTGCGGGCCTCGGAGGTGAAAGCGGCCGCCTGAATGAGCACCTTCCAATACCTGTTCACCCCGCTGCAGATCGGCAACGTCGCGGTGGACAACCGCATCGCCGTGATGCCGCACACCACGCTGCTGTCCACGGACCACCTGATCGGGGATCGCCACATCGCCTACTACGAGGAGCGCGCCAAGGGCGGTGCCGGCTTGGTGATCGTCGAGACCTTGATCGTGCACCCCACCTCGCAGCCGTTGATGAACGAGGCCTTCGCCTTCGACGAGCGCGAGGTGCCCCGCTATCGCGCGCTGACCGCGGCCGTGCACAGCCACGGCACGAAGATCTTCGCCCAGATCGCCCACGGCGGCCGACAACTGATCGACGGCAGCATCTCCCGCCTCCCCCTGTGGGGCGTCTCGCCGGTGCCGCTCTCGGTCGCCAGCGAAGTGCCGCACGAGATGGACGAGGAGGAGATCGCCGAGCTGATCGCTGCTTACGCGCGCTGTGCCGGATACATCCGCGACGGCGGCTTCGACGGCGTCGAGCTGCACGCCTCGCACGGCTATCTCATTCAGCAGTTCTTCTCCCCACTCAGCAACGCCCGCCGCGACCGCTGGGGCGGCTCGCTCGACAATCGCATGCGCTTCGCCTTCGAGGTCATCGGCGCCGTCCGGCGCGCGGTCGGGAACGACTTCGTCCTCGGCATGCGCCTGTCGGCCGATGAGTTCGTGCCCGGTGGGCTGACCACCGAGGACACCCAGGAAATCGCGCGGGGCTTGGTGGCGACCGGCCAGCTCGATTACCTCTCGGTCAGCGCGGGCATGGGGCAGACGCCGTTCCTGATCACCTGCGACATGAATTTCCCCCCCGGCTCGCAGGCCTATCTGGCCGGCCTGGTCAAGCAGGCGGTCGGTGCGACGCCGGTGTTCGCCTCGCAGCGCATCAACGACCCGATTCTGGCCGAGCGGATTCTCGCCGAGGGTCAGGCGGACATGGTCGGCATGACGCGCGCGCTGGTGTGCGACCCGGAGCTGCCGCGCAAAGCGCGCGCCGGCCAGCTCGCGGATATCCGGGCCTGCATCGCCTGCAACCAGAACTGCATCGGCCGCGTCATGCAGAGCAAGTCCATCGGCTGTATCCAGAATGCGGCGGTCGGACGCGAGCGCGAGTGGGGCATCGGCACGGTGACAGCCGCGCCGCGCCGCAAGCGCGTGTCCGTGGTGGGCGGCGGGCCGGCCGGCCTGGAGTGTGCGCGCCTGCTCGCCGAGCGCGGCCACGCGGTGACGCTGTACGAGAGGGACGAGCAGCTCGGCGGGCAGATCAATCTCATCACCCAGGCCGCCAGCCGCCAGGAGTTCGGCGGCGTGGTCCGCTATCTCACCTACCAGATGGAAAAGCTCCGCGTCGACGTGCGGCTCAAGACCGCCGCCACGGCCGAGATGGTGCTCGCCGGGCGCCCGGACGCCGTGGTGGTGGCGACGGGATCCGTGCCGGAGCGCCCGAACATCCTCGGCGCCGACGGTCCCACTGTGTGCGACGTGCGTGATCTGTTGGCCGGCCGCGTTCAACCCGGAAAACGCGCGGTCGTCATCGACGGCGACGCCTTCTACCGGGCGCTGACCGCGGCGGATTTCCTCCTCAATCACGAAGTCGAGGTCGAGGTCCTCAGCCCGGTCTTCTTCGTCGGCATGCACGTCGCGATGCCGAGCCTGATCATCACGTACATGAATCTCTGCGGTAAGGGCGCGGTGTTCACGCCGCTGCACATGGTGCGCAGCATCGACGATCACACGGTGAACGCCTTTCACGTCTTCTCGTTCGCCGAGCGCACCATCACGGATGTCGATACCGTGGTGCTCGCCTATCCCGGCCGCGCCGACAACGCGCTCTACAAGCAGCTCAAGGGCCAGGTGCCCGAGCTGTATCAGATCGGCGACTGCGTGGCGCCGCGCAAGGTGGACATGGCGATCCTCGAAGGCCACCACGTGGGGCGGCGGATATGACCGCATCACCGTTCACGGTGCCGGCGGGGACCGGCCTGGCGATGCCGGCCTTCGGCCCCTTGCAGGGGCTGCGGATTCTCGACACCGGGCGCAACAACGCCGGCCCGTGGGCCGGCACGCTGGCCGCCGATTTCGGCGCCGAGGTCATCCACGTCGAGCCGCTGCAGGGCGAGATCTACCGCTTCGATCAGGCGGCCTGGGCACAGGAGAAGCGCAATCAGCGCGATCTCACCCTCGACCTGCGCGCCGCCGAGGGACGGGAGATCTTCTTGAAGCTGTGCGCCCGCTCGGACATCTGGATCGAAAGCTCCATCCCCGGCACCTACGCCAAGCTCGGCCTCGACGACGCCGCGATCTGGCGCGTGAACCCGAAGCTGATCATCGTCCACGTGTCCGGCTTCGGGCAGACCGGGCATCCGGACTACGTGCGCCGCGCCTCGTATGACATGATCGGGCAAGCGTTCGGCGGCTTGATGTTCATCCAGGGGCTGCCCGAGCCGAGCCCGCCCATCGCAGCCAAGCCGTATCTGTGCGACTACATCACCGGTCTTTGGACGCTGTGGTCGGCGCTCGCTGCCTATCTCTACGCCCAGCGCACCGGGCAAGGGCAAGCCATCGACATCTCGCAGTACGAGTGCCTGCTGCGCATGCTGGCCGACACGGCGGTCAACTACTTCCAGAACGGCGAGGTGAAGCAGCGGCTCGGCAACCGCCACCCCATGGCGGTGCCGTGGGACACCTATCAGAGCCGCGACGGCGTCTGGTTCTGCATCAACGCCGCCGGCGAGCCGTTCGCGCGTCTCTGCCGCGCCATCGGCGTGGACCCGGACGACGAGCGCTGGTCGCCGCAGTTCGAGAAGTGCCTGGCCGGAATGCCCGGTGCCATCGCGTTCGAGGACGAATTGCGCCGCTGGATGCAGGCGCACGGGGCGGACGAGGTGGAGGCGATCCTGACCATCCAGTTCCAGGTGCCCTGCCAGCGCGTGTACAGCATCAAGGATCTGGCGGACGATCCGCACTGTGCCGCGCGGGAGAACTTCATCGAGTGGGACGACCCCGTCTGGCAGCGCGTGAAAGGGGTGGGAATCATTCCGAAGTTCTCGGCCACGCCAGGGCAGGTCTGGCGCGGGGCGCCGGGGCTCGGGCAGGACAACGACGAAATTCTCGCAGCGCTCGGCTACGGCCGCGAGGCGATCGCCGCGCTGCGCGCGGCGGGCGTGATCGGGGAGTCTTACGACTAGCGCTCGACGAGCGCGGAACGGAGCACACCGGTATGGATTTTGGCTTCACCCCGGAACAAGAGATGCTGCGCGATACGGTGCGCGAGTTCATGCGCAAGGAGTGCCCACCCGAGTACGTGCGCCGCTGCGACGACGAGCACCGCTTCCCCTCCGAGCTGCGGGCGAAGATGGCGGCTCAGGGCTGGTTCGGCACCATGGTTCCGGAGGAGTACGGGGGCAGCGGACGCGGGATCATCGACATTGCCATCATCATCGAGGAGACGGCGCGCTGGGGCATCGGATGCGATTTCATTCCGACCGCCATCTTCAGCGCCGAGGCGATCAGCCGCTACGGCAGCGCCGAGCAGAAGGAGGCTTACCTGCCGCGCATCGCCCGCGGCGAGCTCACGTTCGCCATCTCGTTCACGGAGCCCAATGCCGGCACGGACTTCGCCGCGCTGACCACGACTGCGGACGCTCGCGGCGACGAGTTCGTGCTCAACGGGCACAAGATGTTCACCAGCCTGATTAACCTCGCCGACGTCGTGATCGTGGCGGCGCGCACCGACAAGACGGCGAAGAAGCACAAGGGGATTTCGCTCTTCCTCGTCGATCCGAAGTCGCCCGGCATCGTCGCGCGCGAGGTGCCAAAGCTGGGGGGCCACATCATCCCGACGTACGAGGTCTGGTACGAGAACGTCCGCGTCCCGCGCGGGAGCCTGCTCGGCGAGCTGAACAATGGTTGGTACCAGTTGATCTCCACGATCAACACCGAGCGCGTCGGCATTTCGGCCCACAACACCGGCAGCGCTCGGGCGGCGCTCGATTACGCCGTCCAGTACGTCTCACAGCGCGAGCAGTTCGGCCAGCCAATCGGGAAGTTCCAGGCGATCCAACACAAGCTGGCTGCCGATTACCTCGAAGTGGAGGCGGCGCGCCTGCTCACCTACAGCGCGGCCTGGCACCTGACGCAGGGCGACAGTGTCGAGACCCACATGCAGTGCGCGCTCGCCAAATTGAAATCCTCCGAGATCTACAAGCAAGTGACCCTGGACGGCATGCAGGTCATGGGCGGCTACGGCTACTGTATGGAGTACCCCATGCAGCGCTGGCTGCGCGAGGCCGTCCTGCAGACGGTCGACCTCGGCAACACCGAGGTCATGCTGTCGACG